>WFRO01000031.1 GCA_015486475.1 Bacteroidales bacterium | reverse complement strand
GAGTACGGAGGGAAATTATAGTCAGGAACCTAAAAAAAAGAAGTATTATGATCACGATCTATCACAACCCCAGATGCCGCAAGAGCCGCGCCGGCCTGGCATATCTCGAAAGCAAAGGGGTAGATTTCACGATCCGCAACTATTTCAGGGAACCTCTCACAGCAGAGGAGCTGAAGGACGTACTGAAAAAACTGGGCCTTCCCGCCCGGGAGATGATCCGCACACAGGAGGCGGAATACAAGAGCCTCTACAAGGGGAAAGAGCTCAGCGAAGAGGAGTGGGTGCAGGCCATCGTTGCACATCCCAAGCTGCTCAAACGTCCGGTGGTGGTGAAAGACGACAAAGCCGTCTGGGCCGATCCGCCGGAGAATATGGATATTCTTTTCTGATACATTAACCGTAAAAAATTACCATCATGAATGTAAGGATCGAAAAGGACACGATGGGCACGGTAGAGGTCCCCGCCGATAAGTATTGGGGGGCCCAGACCCAGCGTTCCGTCAACAATTTCAAGATCGGCGAACCCGCTTCGATGCCGATCGAGATCATCCACGCTTTTGGTGTGCTGAAGAAAGCAGCCGCCATGGCCAATATGGACCTGGGCGTACTGCCCGAAGAGAAAGGGAAGCTGATCATGCAGGTGGCCGACGAGATCATCGGGGGCAAGCTGGACGATCAGTTCCCGCTGGTGATCTGGCAGACCGGCTCCGGCACCCAGTCGAACATGAACGTCAACGAGGTGATCTCCAACCGGGCACATGTGTTGCAGGGCGGCAAGCTGGGCGAAGGAAAAAGTCCCCTGCATCCCAACGACGATGTCAACAAGTCACAGTCGTCGAACGACACCTTCCCCACAGCCATGCACATTGCCGCCTACAAGATGGTGGTAGAGGTAACCCTCCCCGGCGTGGAGCGGCTGCGGGACGCCCTGGCCAAAAAAGCCGAAGAGTTTAAGGACATCGTCAAGACGGGCCGCACCCACCTGATGGATGCCACGCCCCTGACGCTGGGACAGGAGTTCTCCGGTTATGTGGCCCAGCTTGACCACGGCCTGCGGGCCCTGCGCCACACCCTTGACCATCTCACTGAGCTGGCCCTGGGCGGCACCGCCGTAGGCACCGGTCTCAACACTCCCAAAGGCTACGATGTGCTGGTAGCCCAAAAGATCGCCGAACTGACCGGCCATCCTTTCAAGACCGCTGAGAACAAGTTCGAGTCACTCTCGGCCCACGACGCGATCGTAGAAGCTTCAGGAGCCCTGAAGACGCTGGCCGTGAGCCTTATGGCCATCGCCAATAACACCCGTTTCCTGGGCAGCGGCCCCCGCTGCGGCATCGGCGAGATACAACTACCGGCCAATGAGCCCGGCTCCTCCATCATGCCCGGCAAGGTCAACCCCACCCAGAACGAAGCCCTCACCATGGTATGCGCACAGGTAATCGGCAACGATGCCGCCATCAACATCGGAGGCATGCAGGGCCACTTCCAACTGAATGTCTTCAAGCCGGTGATGATCTACAACTTCCTCCAGGCGGCCCGCCTGCTGGGTGACGCCTGCGTATCCTTCGCCAAAAATGCCATCGAAGGCACAGAGGCCAATGAGAAACGCATACAGATGCACCTCAACAATTCCCTCATGCTGGTCACGGCCCTCAACCGGTATATCGGTTACGAGAATGCGGCGAAGATCGCCAAGAAAGCCCATGCCGAGCATAAGACGCTCAAGGAGGCCGCCGTCGAGCTGGGCCTGCTCACCGAAGAGCAATTCGACGAATGGGTCGACCCGGCCAAGATGATCGGGCCGTACTAAAAGAAAAAAGCCGCTGAATCAGCGGCTTTTTTCTTTTACAATATTGAGGATCACCCGATCCACTGCATATTTTTTTGAAAATAAAATAATTATCTCTAAATTGTATAGCCGGATGAACCAGCCTTCTATGAGAATATTCAGAGATCTAAAATACAGACCTATGTTCAATCTACTCCCCTGCAATGAAAAAATATCATTTTTCTGAGTTGTATCTCCTGTTACTGATCTTTTTAATTGCTCTCAGCGCTTGTTCCACACCCGGCCAGGTGGCCTGTCCTTCCCCCCAAAAAAATAAATATCTTGTAAAAAAGAACAGGAAGACCGGTCACAAGACCCCAAAAAGAAAAACACTCGTCTTTTCAGACAGCAAAAAACGCCCCCGCCTGCACGCAAAACCTCAAGTCTCCTCCAAAAACACCTCTTCGCAAAAAAACTCCCCACATACTATTCCAACCCCGCAGAGGGATCTTTCCAAACAGAATTTATCCATATACGCTCACCCGAAGACCGGTCCGTTGATTGCCTCCAAAGACAAGGATTGGCAGGCTTCCGGATTTTCCCTCTATGAAATACCGGATCTGCTTACAGAGATAGATGATCCGGCAACGACCGCCCCTGCGCTACATCTGAAAAGTGAAAAAAAAGCTGAAGGGATCCATAGGAACGATATTCGAAAAGAACTAAGAAAGGAACTTCAGCAATCCCTTCCGGGTATAACCGGGGAAGGAACCCCCGATGAAAAAGCCCATAAACTGGCAATTGCTTCCATGGTACTGGGATCATTTGCCGTAATATCAGCTATTTTACTGCTTCTCTATGTTTTTGTTGTTTCCGCTTTTGGAGCGATTATACTACCCCCGTTAGCTGTGATCCTGGGCTCGATCGCTCTTTCAAGGATAAAAAAACATCCCGGAACAAAAGGCAAAGGAATGGCAACTGCAGGAGTGGTCATGGGGATACTTGTAATTTTCTTTCTTCTTATAGCAATAGCAACCCAATTTCGTTGGTTGGGATAATTATAAGTGTTCTTCTGATCCACCCGGCACCCTGCAATATTTGTATCCCTCTTAATTCTCCCCGCTGCCGGCAGGCTTAATGTCCTTTATGTTCAGTTGGAGCGTGCGTCTCCCCCTGAACTCGTTTTCCTCAATGGTATAGCAGACGTCGAAGAGGGTTCCACCGCTGACCATCTCCTATTTATCAGCCATGTTAAATGCGATGGCGGGGAAGGCCCTGCCGTGATCCCCCTGCACCAGTTCCAGCTTCAGATGACCGCCGTTGTTGCCCACCACACAGCCGTTGCCGGTATCCCGCACCCCCCGGCTCATGAATACCGGCGCCAGGTTGCCCGGTCCGAAAGGAGTCATCTGTTTCAGGATGCTGAAAAAGCTCCCGGTGATCTTAGGATCAGGGGATTCCCTGCGTATTTTTTTGAAAAAAAAATAATTATCACTAAATTGTATAGTCGTACGAACCAGCCTTCTATGAGAATATTCAGAGACCTAAAATACAGACCTATGTTCAAACTCTATTGCTATGAAAAAATTTCATTTTTCTGAGTTGTACCACCTCTGGTGGATCTTTTTAATTGCTCTCAGCGCTTGTTCCACACCCGGCCAG
>WFRO01000030.1 GCA_015486475.1 Bacteroidales bacterium | reverse complement strand
GGTGATGGTGGACTACGGTCTGGCCCCGCTGAAGGAGATGGAGATGGAGGTGGCCCGTCCCATCGAGGAGGCGGTGATGATGGTGGAGGGGGTGCGCACGGTGCGCTCCTCTATCAGCCGCGGGTCGGCGGAGGTGAACATCGATTTCCAGTGGAACCAGGATATGTTCAAGGCCTACCAGCTGGTGCAGGCCGCCGTGGGGGGTGTGCAACATCAGCTGCCGCCGGGGGTGCAGCTGGAGGTGCGGCGTTTCACCACCAGCACCTACCCCGTGGCCGGCTACAGCCTCACATCCGACAAGCTGAACCTCGAGCAGCTGCGCGATCTGGGCGTCTACACCATACGGCCCCAACTGGCCAGCATCCCAGGCGTGTATAACATCGAAGTGATGGGCGGTCACCAGCGCGAGTTCTGGGTCAACCTCGACCCGCAGAAGCTGGCAGCCCTCCATCTCGACTACCGGCAGGTGGAAGAGGCCCTGCGGCAGTCCAACACCCTGCAGTACGTGGGGCGCCTCAACGAGGCCCATAAGTTGTACCTGAACATAGCCGACAACCGTTTCCTGAAAATTGATGATATAGGCAGGACCGTGGTGGCCCGCAACGGTCCCACACCGGTACGCCTTGCCGAGATAGCCACCATCGAGCCGGCCATCAAGGAGACCTTCATCGCCTGTGAGAGCGACCTGAAGCCGGCGGTGCTGGTGACGGTGATCAAGCAGCCGGGGACCAACGCCGTCTCCATCATGCAGGAGGTGGACCGCCGCTGGAAAGAGCTGGAGAAGGTGTTGCCCGGGGATGTGCGGGTGAGCAAATGGTACGATATGACCCGTTTCATACGATCTTCGATGGGGAGTGTGCGGGATGCCATCCTGCTGGGGGCCCTCCTGACCATGGTGATCCTGCTCCTTTTCCTGCGGCGCATACGCATCACCCTGGTGACGGCAGCCATCATCCCCGTGGCGCTGCTCATCACCTTCATCTTCATCAAGCTGTCGGGGATGAACCTCAACCTGATGAGCCTGGGAGGGCTCGCCGCCGCCATTGGCATCCTGGTGGACAATGCCATCGTGGTGATCGAGAACATTGAAAGATATCTGGAGGCCGGCCATCCGAAGAAAGAGGCGGTGGTGAAAGCTACCGGCGAGATCATCCCCCCGCTGCTGGGGGCCACCCTCACCACGCTGGTGGTATTCGTGCCGCTGGTCTTCCTCACCGGCGTGGCGGGCATCTTCTTCCGGGCGCTGGCCTCGACGCTCTCCTTAGCCATCCTGGTGTCCATGCTGCTCGCGGTCTTTCTGACACCGGCGCTGGCGGTGGTCTTTATCTCCTCGAAAAAGAAAAAACCGGGCAAAGTGATGCCGAAGGTTATCGGCGTGCAGCAGACGCTGCTCAAAGGACTGATACGCTGGCCGGTGATCACCTTGTTCCTGGTGCTGCTTTTCTCGGCCATCGCTGTGTACAGCTATCTGAAGATCCCCAGCGGCTTCCTGCCGGAGTGGGATGAGGGGACGATCGTGCATGATTACCTGGCGCCCCCCGGCAGTTCGATCGAGGGCACCAAAAGCATGCTGAAGCCCATCGCGGAATATATCATGACCATCCCCGAGGTGGAGACTTACTCACTCCGGACCGGACGCAGCCTGGCCCATCCGCGAACCCATGCCAACGACGGGGACTTTGTCATCAGCCTGAAAAAGGGACACAAAAGATCCTCCTTTGAGATCATGGATGAGATACGGAAATTTGATGAGGTCCACGAGCCCCGTCTGCATCCCGAACTGTTCCAGGTGCTGCCCGACCGGCTGAACGACCTGAGTGGAGAGATCGCTCCCATCGTCATCAAGGTCTTCGGCGAGAAGCAGGGGATCATCCAGGCCACGGCGGCCCGCATTGCCGACTCGCTGGAGAAGGTGCGGGGGGCAGTGGATGTGTACAAAGGCTTTGAGCGCAGCGAGCCGGAGCTGACGGTGCGCATCGATCCCGAGGCGGCCAGCCGCTACGGCCTGTCGGTGGGAGAGGTGAGCGACGCCGTGCACATGGCCCTTTGGGGCGATGCGGTGACCAGCATGATGCAGGGGCTGAAGATGATCCCGGTGCGGGTGCGTTACCCTAAACAGGACTTCAACCACATGGAGAAGATCCGCAGGATGCCCCTCTACCTGCCCTCCATCGACAGGGTGTTGCGGCTGGAGGAGGTGGCAGAGATAAAAAAGATCCCCGGCAAGACCGATATTGACCACGAGAACCTGAGCCAGGTGGTGAACGTCAAGGCCCACATCTCGGGCCGCGACCTGGGGGGTGTCATCGCGGATGTAAAGACGATGCTGGGCCGGATCCCCCTGCCGCCGGGCGTGACGGTGGAGATCGGCGGACAGTACAAGAGCCAGCAGCAGGCCTTCCGCGAGCTGATCATGATCCTGGCCTTCGGGATACTGATGGTCTTCTCCATCCTGCTGTTCGAGTTCCGCTCCTTCCGCACGGCTTTCATCATCCTGCTGGGTACGGTGCTCTCGGTGAGCGGTGTCTTCCTGCTGCTGTGGATCACCCGCATCCCTCTCGACATCTCGGCTTTCATGGGGATGATCATGATCGTGGGGGTGGTGGTCAACAACGGCATCCTGCTGATCGACTATACGGAGAAATTCCTGAAGGAGAAACCGGATGTGCGGGAAGCCCTGCTGATGGCGGGACGGGTGCGCATGCGGCCCATCCTGATGACGATGTTCGCCACGATCTTCGGCTTCCTGCCGCTGGCCCTGGCCATGGGCGAAGGTTCGGAGATGCTGCAGCCCCTGGCCGTCTCCATGATCGGCGGCATGAGCCTGGCCATCTTCCTCTCCCTCCTGGTGATCCCCGGCCTCTACTGGATCGTCAACAAAAAGAAAAAGGGAATGCCCCAGGAGGGGTGAGCTGGGGGGCGGGGTAGCACCTATCAACCTTAAAGAAGGTTGGAGTGCCTAGAGTTAAAAGTTAAAAGTGCGCTAAAGTTAAAAGTTGTTGACTCTGATCTCGTCTTTTCAATCATTCAAGCATTCAATCATTCAAACATTCTTCCCCCAGTACCTGACCCCCGTACTACAAAGTATTTTTTTGCTGGAACTGTTTGGTGCCACCAAACAATAATCGCCAAAACTGTTT
>WFRO01000029.1 GCA_015486475.1 Bacteroidales bacterium | reverse complement strand
TAACTCATCAATCATTCAACTCATCAACTTATCAACAAAAAAAGAGGGAATTTTCCCTCTTTTTTATTAGTAGCAGGTTTATGGTTTGAGGTTATCTGTTACAGGTGAGCGGCGTAGTACTCCCTGTTCAGCCGGGCGATATTGGTAAGCTTGATCTCTTTCGGGCATTCTGCCTCGCAGGCGCCGGTGTTGGAGCAGTTGCCGAAGCCCAGCTCATCCATTCTGGCGACCATGGCTTTCACACGTTTTTTGGCTTCCAGGCGTCCCTGGGGCAGGAGAGCGAAATGAGAGACTGAAGCGCTTACGAAGAGCATGGCCGAAGCATTCTTACAGGCAGCCACGCAGGCTCCGCAGCCGATGCAGGCGGCGGCGTCCATGGCCAGGTCCGCTTTGTCCTTTTCGATCGGGATCGCATTGGCATCCGGGACCCCGCCGGTATTGACAGAGATATATCCCCCCGCCTGGACGATCTCGTCAAAAGCGGAGCGGTCTACCATCAGGTCTTTGATGATCGGGAAAGGCTTGGCCCGCCATGGCTCGATGGTGATGGTGCTGCCATCCTTGAAATTACGCATGTGCATCTGACATACCGTGATCCCATGATCGGGGCCATGGGGACGGCCATTGATGTACAGGCTGCACATACCGCAGATACCTTCCCGGCAGTCACTGTCAAAGGCAACCGGATCGCCTCCTTCCTCAATGATTTGGTCATTCAGTATATCCAGCATCTCCAGAAAAGAGGCATCGGGAGATATATCGCTGATCTTATATGAAACAAATTTCCCTTTTGCCTTGCTGTTCTTTTGTCTCCAGATCTTCAGTGTATAATCCATGGTCTCCTGATTAATGATTCCAGAAAAAATTATTTGTAACTTCTTGTTTGTACTTTGATGTATTCGAACTTCAGGGGTTCTTTGTGCAGCTCGGGGTCTTTGTCCTCTCCTTTGTATTCCCAGGCGCCCACATACATGAACTCTTCGTCATTACGGAGTGCTTCTCCCTCTTCCGTTTTATATTCCTCCCTGAAATGACCGCCGGCCGATTCTTTGCGGTGCAGGGCATCGCGGGCCATCAACTCAGCCAGCTCCAGGAAGTCGGCCACCCGGTCAGCCTTTTCAAGTTCGGTGTTCAGCTCGTTGATGGTCAGGGGGATCCTGACGTTCTTCCAAAACTCCTCACGTATGCTCCTGATCTTTTCAAGAGCCTCTTTCAGCCCTTTCTCATTTCTGGACATACCCACATAATCCCACATTACGTGGCCGAGCTCTTTGTGGAATTTGTCGACAGGTTCTTTGCCTTTTATTTCAATAAGCCGTGTAAGTCTTTCTTTGACCGATTCTTCGGCTTCCTTGAATTCGGGCAGGTCGGTGGACATCCGCGGGGTCCGGATCTCATCGGCCAGGTAATTTTGGATGGTGTAGGGCAGGACGAAATAGCCGTCGGCCAGGCCCTGCATCAGCGCCGAGGCACCCAGGCGGTTGGCCCCATGGTCGGAGAAATTGACCTCGCCGATGGCGTAAAGGCCGGGGATGGTGGTCATCAGCTCATAATCCACCCACAGGCCGCCCATGGTATAGTGAATGGCCGGATAGATCATCATGGGCGTTTCATAGGGATTGTCATCGACGATCTTCTCATACATCTGGAAGAGGTTCCCGTAACGGGCTTCGATCACATCGCGGCCCAGCCGGTTGATGGCATCCTTGAAATCCAGGTAAACGGCCAGGCCGGTAGGACCCACACCGTAGCCGGCGTCGCACCTTTCCTTGGCGGCACGGGAGGCCACGTCACGGGGCACCAGGTTCCCAAAAGCAGGATACCTGCGTTCCAGATAATAATCCCTGTCCTCTTCAGGGATATCCTTGGGTTTCATTTCCCCCTTACGTATTTTCTCTGCATCCTCTTTCTTTTTGGGTACCCAGATGCGGCCGTCATTACGCAGACTCTCACTCATAAGGGTCAGTTTCGACTGGTAATCGCCATGTACCGGGATGCAGGTGGGATGGATCTGCACATAAGCGGGATTGGCAAAATAAGCACCTTTTTTATAGGCCTGCCAGGCAGAGCTGCCGTTTGATCCCATGGCGTTGGTAGAGAGGAAATAGACATTCCCGTATCCGCCGGTAGCCAGCACTACGGCGTGGCCGAAGTAGCGTTCCAGCTCTCCCGTGATCAGGTTCCGTACGATGATCCCGCGGGCTTTTCCGTCCACGACGACCAGGTCCTCCATCTCCCGCCTTGAATATATCTTAACGGTCCCTTTGGCGATCTGGCGTTCCAGGGCGCTGTAAGCTCCCAGCAAGAGTTGCTGGCCCGTCTGGCCCCGGGCATAAAAAGTACGGGATACCAGCGCACCCCCGAAAGAACGGTTGGTCAGCAGGCCGCCATATTCCCGGGCAAAAGGAACGCCCTGGGCCACACATTGGTCAATGATGTCGTTGCTGACCTCAGCCAGCCGGTACACATTGGCTTCGCGGGAACGGTAATCCCCTCCCTTCACCGTATCATAGAAAAGACGGTAGATACTGTCGCCATCGTTCTGATAGTTCTTGGCAGCATTGATCCCTCCCTGTGCTGCGATACTGTGGGCCCGGCGGGGAGTGTCCTGATAACAGAAGATCTTCACATTGAACCCCAGCTCTCCCAGACTGGCTGCTGCCGAGGCCCCTGCCAGGCCCGTACCGACAACAAGGATGTCCAGCTTCCGTTTGTTGTTCGGACTGACAAGCTTCTGATGAGCCTTATAATTCGTCCACTTCTCTGCAATAGGTCCTTCCGGTACTTTAGAATTCAGTTTGACCATGGTTATTTGTCTTTTACTAATTTCAAATCAGGAAAAATAAATGATGAGGGGAATGATGGCGAATCCCAGCGGGATGAAGATGGCGTACAGGTTTCCCAACACCTTGAAAACGGGCGTCAGGCCCTGGGTGCTCCAGCCCAGCGTCTGAAAAGCCGACCAGAAAGCATGGGCCAGGTGGAAAGCCAGGATCAGGAAAGAGAACTCATAGAAAATAAGGTAACCCGGCATTTTGAACAGCTGGTGTGCTATCCCGTAGAAATTCTCCGGATCCCCCTGCACGAGGCCTACTTTTATAAAGTAGAAATTTACAAAATGAATGGCCAGGAAAATGAAAACGATCAGTCCTGTCCAGATCATGAACTTGGAAAAAAAGGAGGTCTGTGAATAGTTGGTGATCTTGTATTTCTCCATACCCCGGGAGGTCCAGTTCTGGATCTGGATCACGATCCCGTAAAAGATGTGCAGCAGGAAAGCCCCGAGCAACACTACCTCAAATCCTTTGATCAACCAAAAGGTGGCCATGAAATGGGCCGCCTGGTTAAAGGGTTCCGGATCGCTGTTCAGCAACAAAAGATTTATCCCCAGATGTACAGGCAGAAAAAGGATCAGAAAAAGCCCCAGTAAGGACATCACGAATTTTTTCCAGACGGAAGAACCTAAAAACCTGCTCATAGATCAATAATTAAATGTTTACAAATCAGAGTGTCCTCAGAATAAGAAGTTACAAATGTATATACATTGCTATCTATAAAATATGCTCCTCAACATAAAAGTCTGCCAGTTTCACTAATTTTGTAAGGATCCCGTTTTGAACGGTTCAGAAAAATAATATAAATAAGGTAATTATCAGAAAAATCCGGGATATTTAAAAAGATTCTAAATTTCACATTAAATATTAAAAAATAATTTTAACCATGTTACATACAGAATATTCAGGAAAGAAAGTTTACTATGAGGTGCAGGGCGAGGGCCTGCCGGTCGTGCTGCTGCACGGTTATCTGGAATCACTGCGGATCTGGGACGGATTTGCAGAGGAGCTGGCTGAAAGAGTAAAAGTGATCACGGTGGATCTGCCGGGGCATGGCCGGTCGGAGGTGCTGGGAGACACACATACCATGGAAGAGCTGGCCGGGGCGGTGAGAAAGGTTATGGAGGTGGCGGTGCCCGGAGAAAAGGTGCTCCTGACCGGGCATTCGCTGGGAGGATATGTGACGCTGGCCTTTGCAGAGAAATACCCGGAGCTGCTGGCCGGTTTTTGCCTGTTCCATTCCCATCCGCTGGCCGATACCGATGAGGTCAGAAAAAACAGGCAGCGTGAGATCGGCCTGGTGGAGGCCGGGAAAAAGGAGCTGATCTATCAGGTCAACGTACCCAAAGCGTTTGCCGAAAAAAATGTGGAGCGATTTGCAAAGGAGGTGGCACGGGCGGTGGAGATCGCAAAGAACACCCCGGATGCGGGGATCGCTGCCATGCTCCGGGGGATGATGTTACGGCCCGACCGGAGGGACCTCCTGGAGAATGCCTCGCTGCCTGTCCTGTGGATCCTGGGCCGGGGCGACCGGTACATTTTGTATGAAAAGATCACCGCAACAGTGCATCCCTCCGGAAATGTTCAGGTAAGCGTACTGGAAGATTCAGGGCACATGGGATTCATCGAAGAAAAAGACCGCTCCCTGGAGATCCTCAATGACTTTGCAGATAGGATACGGCCCGCTGCAGGGTAATGTCTATCTCGCGGATGATCGGGTAAAAACCGGCATCATCCAGGATGTCGCGGCCGATATATGCCTTGATCTGGGTGATGAGCAGGTGCTTCGACACTGCGATCTCTTTTTTATCGGGCTGAACCCCTTTTGTTTTGGCATAGCGGATGAAAGCCCCCAGGAGATCCTGTTTGTCCAGATAATTTTCAAGCGCTTTGGCATTCTGGTAGGTCTCCAGCTTTTCGCGGTGCTCGTCGGAATAAGCCAGGGCAAAACGGTAGATCAGTCCCAGGTTCCTTACTTTCAGAAAATAAGGGGTCATCCCCGTGGTATCCAGCGGAACGAAGATATCAGGCATGATCCCGCCCCCGCCGTAAACGGTCCTGCCACCCACGGTCTTGTATTTCAGGGAATCGGGGAAATGAATACTATCAGCCGACTCGAATTCCCCTTTCATGAAACGTTCGTTGATATCGTTGTAATACTCTTCGATGCCCTTGTTGTAGGGTTTCTGGATGCACCGTCCCGAGGGGGTGTAATACCGGGCGATCGTCAGACGGAGCACCGATCCGTCGCGCAGGATAAAAGGCTCCTGCACCAGACCTTTGCCGAAAGAACGTCTGCCGATGATCGTGCCGCGGTCGTTGTCCTGGATCGCTCCGGCCACGATCTCACTGGCCGAGGCCGACCATTCGTCGATCAGCATGACCAGCTCGCCGGTGGTGAACACCCCGTCGTTCTTGGCGTACACCATCTGCTTGCGTTGGTTGCGGCCCATGGTATAAACGATCAGTTTTCCTTTGGGCAGGAACTGGTCGGCAATGTGAATGGCAGCGTCCAGATAGCCCCCGCCGTTCCCGCGCAGGTCAATGATCAGCTTTTTCAGACCCTGGTCCTTCAGTTGGTCAAAGTTTTTGATGAACTCCTCGTTGGTGGTGCGGGCGAACTTGCTGATCTTGATATAGCCGATGCTGTCGGTCACCATGTAAGCGATGTCCACGCTCTTCAGGGGGATCTTGCCCCGCGTGATCTCAAAAGAAAGAAGCTTGTCCACGCCTTTTCTTTTGATCCCCACGGTCACTTTTGTGCCCCGTGGTCCCCGCAACATCTTTACGATATCATTCTGGTCGATGTGCTGCCCTGCTACCAGGGAATCGTTGATGGTGACGATCCTGTCACCGGCCTTGATCCCTACTTTTTCGGAAGGTCCTCCGTGGATAACGCTCATGACAATGATCGTATCGTCCGGCATGTTGAAGGATATGCCGATGCCATCGAAATTGCCCCGCAAAGGCTCGTTGACCTGCGCCACCTCGCTGGCAGGGATATAAACGCTGTGAGGATCGAGATCCTTGAGCATGGCCGGGATGGCCGTTTCCTCCAGATGATCGATATCCACCGAATCGACATAATCCTGGCGGATGAAAGTGAGCACCTGATCGACCTTCGACTGGTGCGGATAAATGACCACACCCGAAGGTTTC
>WFRO01000028.1 GCA_015486475.1 Bacteroidales bacterium | reverse complement strand
TGTGTATAAGAGACAGGTTGCTCACCACGTAACCGAGATACTTAAAGTAACGGCTGGCATTGTCAGCTTCGATGTCATGAAAGATAGGTAGCAACCCCACCAGGGCGGAGATATTTCCAAAACGGGAATGCCCGCCGGCATTGGCATGAGAGATATAATGCCATTTACTGTCCACATAGTGAACCATATCCAGGATCTCGTTGCGGATCTCTTTTTTCAGGGAGGGCTCAAGGTCATCGTAAAGAAGATCATACAACACCCCCAGGGCAAACAGCTTGCCCCGTATCGGCATATCATCATCCCCGCTGATCGGGCGATCGAGAAGAGAGAGAACATACTGTCTCGCGTAAGCTTTGGCCAGAGGATCCTGGTTGATAGATGCATCCACACCGTAACACATACAATCATTGATGAAATAATCTATGTGACCTTTCAGGGTCTTATCATCCACCTCCTGCCGGATCCTTACGGTGTCGGAAGGATCGTTGGTAAGCTTCATCCTGCTTGTTTTAACATAATTATGGAAGCTGGCCAGATCGCCCTGTTTTTTCCGGATCTCCTGTACCATTTCAGGGGTTACGAAAAGGGTGGGATGACCTTTCCTGACCTTTAACTGGCGCATGTCCTGGGAGTACACGGTGATCGCCGGACGAGAGAAGAAAAATAACGAGAGAAGCAGGAGAGCCCGGAAAGTGGAGCGGACCTTCCCGGTTACAGGAATTGATATAAATAATTTCATTTTGATAGGATCTTTGGTTATGAACAGTAGTTATTCTTATCGGGTTACAAATAATATATCCCGCCGCATAAAAAAACACTTATCCCCTGAGCGTGATCAGGAAAGAGGTGAAATGATGAACCTAACCCGAAAAGTATTTTCAATGAACGATAAGAAAAAAGTATATG
Organism: Bacteroidales bacterium; assembly: GCA_015486475.1. GTDB lineage: Bacteria > Bacteroidota > Bacteroidia > Bacteroidales > VadinHA17 > DRPN01. Next base: position 4,717 of record WFRO01000028.1, on the reverse strand, counting down.
AGCGGGATATAACATCAAAACAAATATTGAAATGCGCTTATTGAACATGCGGGTTGTCCCGTGGTTATTACTTATTCTGGTATCATGTCATTCAACTCCTGGAAATAAGAGGGCGCATTTTACACCTGAGAATACACGTTTCAGTTGGCCTGTAAGTTCTTTCGGGTTACCCGGCAACTGGGATGGTTATGATTATCTGGTCCTGGACATCAAAGTATCTTCGCCGCAGCGTTATCATCTTGGGTTATACACAGGTCACGGATATACTGAGATCAGCATATATCCCTTTCAGGGTGCCAGGATCACCTTTCCGGTGCCTTTGCATTTTTTCCGGAAGCCATTCACCGAAGGCAGTGAGATGGCTGACCTGTACAGCCATTCCCTTGAAACGGGCTGGTTTAATATATGGGATGTGAAGACCGGTCCGCTATATAAAGTGGATTCTGTCGTCCTCCGTTTGGAGCAGCCCCTCGATGATCCCGTAGTGGAAATATATGGGATCACCTTGTCGAAGAAGAAGGTGATCGGAAAAGTTATTGAGCCCAAAGTGCTGGTGGACAGGTTCGGGCAGTGGGTCCCCGACAGAGGGCCCGGAGATGTTTGCAACATCGATCAATTAAGGGCCCGGTGGAATTCCGACGATTCATTGCTGGAACGGCAGAAAGATCTTTTGCAGCGGGATGCTTATGGTGGGTTCCCGGAAAAAGCTGCGAAAGCTATTGGCTTTTTCTATACCAAAAAGATCGGGGGACGGTGGTGGTTCGTAGATCCGTTGGGGAACCTCTTCCTGGCGACGGGAATGAATGGGGTGAGCCCCGGCAGTTTCACCCGTACCAAAAACAGGGAGTATATTTTCGAGGAAATGCCCCCGCAGGAGTTTATGCACCGGCGTGAAGGGGAAGCGCCCCGGGTGTCCTACAGCCTCTGGAACCAGTACCGGCATTACGGCCGGGGATGGCGGCAGAAATGGAAGGAAAAAACAGTTGAGAGGATGCAGACATGGGGCTTCAATGCGATCAATTGGTCGGTTGATGATCTCAATGATACAATGGTATATGCAAAATTTCTGTATGGCTGGGGCATTGAAGAGGGGATCATGGGCTTTCCTGATGTTTACTCCAAAGATTTTGAGGAAAAAGCCGATAAGGTGGCACGGGAACAATGTGCTCCGCTGAAAGATGATCCCCGGATGCTGGGATATTTTCTGGGCAATGAGCCGGTATTCCCGGGAAAAGAGTCGTTGGTGGTGGATGCTTTCCTGGCAGGGCCGGAAACGAAGACCAAAGAAAAGCTAAAAAAATTCCTGGCTCAGGGTGATACCCCGGAACGCAGAAAACAGTTTGTTTATGATGCTTACCGTCATTTTCTTCAGGTGGCGGTGGAAGCCATCAAAAGGTACGATCCCAATCACCTGATCCTGGGCATGCGTTTTGGCAACCTGAACATTTCTGATGAGATGATCCAAACAGCCCGGATATTTGATGTCTTCAGTTTCAACAGATACACCTACACCCTGCCTTCCCGGAAGCTGGATCATGTGTATGCCTTGCTGGATATGCCGATCCTGGTGGGGGAGTTCCATTTCGGGGTGCCGGGGAGGGGCCTTTGCCCCGGGCTGGTCAAAGTGCCGGACCAGGAGGCCAGGGGCAAGGCCTACCGCAATTATGTGGAGCATGCTTTCGCTCACCCGGCGGTGGTGGCCACTTTCTGGTTTCTTTGGCGGGACCAGCCGGTGACAGGACGGGGTGATGGCGAGAACTACAATATCGGGATGGTGGACGTGAAAGATCTGATGTACAGGAACCTTGTGAAGGCTGTTATGCAGACCCACCAACATGTATATGAGGTACATAAAGGAGTTCTGCAACCTTATTCATGGCAGATGTCTTTCAGGTAATGTAATAACAAACACAAATGAAAAAGTGCTTGATAATTGCCGGTGCTGTTTTGTTACTCATAACATCCTGTGCCCGCGATGTCATCCTCACTCCCGGGGATGAAAGGGTGCGTTATTCCGGGCGGGTGGAACATCTTGCCGACAGTGCTGTCGTATTGTACTGGCCCGGCAGTTCTGTGCAGGCTCGCATGCGGGGAACGAAAGTGTGGGCGCTGCTCAGGGACGGTTCCGGCCGGAATTATTACAATGTAGTTGTGGATGGCCAGGTAGTGAAGGTCTTCCATCCGGATACCGTAAAACAATGGATCCTGCTGGCAGAGGGTATGAAAGACACGGTCCATACCCTCGAATTATTCCGCAGGGTGGACCGTGGCCCTACCTGGTTTTACGGTTTCAGGACAGAGCCCAAGGGAGAGTTTCTAACCTTGCCTCCTCCTCCGCAGCGGAATATGGAGTTTTACGGCAATTCCATCACCGTGGGCGCTTCAGTGCATGATCATTCGGGCCATGATTATTACGACAGTACCTACACGGACAACTATGTGGCTTACGGTGCCCTGACAGCCCGGCATTACCAGGCAGGTTATTCCTGCATTGCCAGGGGGGGTATAGGGTTGATGGTGAGCTGGTATCCGCTGATCATGCCGGAGATGTGGTACCGTCTGAACCCCGACGATCCTGCCAGCAAATGGGATTTTTCAAGGTACACACCGGATATTGTTGTGATCAACCTCTTTCAGAACGATGCTGCCCTGTTCGAGCGTCCCGACCATCCCCAGATGATCGCACGTTTCGGGGGTAAGGTGCCGGATGGAGAACAAGTAATTTCGGATTACAAAGATTTTCTTACAAGAATACGGATGATCTATCCGGAGGCCCGGATCATTTGTACGCTCGGATGCATGAATGCGGTGAGGGAAGACCGTCCCTGGCGGGGATATGTGAAACAGGCGGTGGAAGAGATGCACGATCCGGAAATCAGTTATTATTTCTTCTTCTACAAAGGCGGTTATCTCCATCCCCAGGAAAAAGAACAAAAAAGAATGGCAGATTCTCTGATACATTTTATTGATACTCATATAAACTGGTGAATGAAATGAACAAAAAAACAATGTTTTGGGTGGGACTGTTGTTTTTTATGGTCCTGCCCCTGCAGGCCAAAAGACTGGTGCGGGTGGTATCCATAGGCCCTATGACGCCGGTGATCGATCTGAACATGCCGCCCGGTGAGATCGTGGACACGATGATCGGTTTCTGGGACAGTTACCTGGAACAGGTGCTCCCATACCGGCCTGATCTTATCGTCCTGCCGGAGGCCTGTGACCGTCCGGCAGGAATGCATGCGCACAAAGATCTGGAGATGAAGTTCTACCGCTCCCGCGGCGATAAGATCCTGGAACATTTTGAGCAAGTGGCCCAAACCCATCATACGTATATCATCTATTCTTCCAAATTTGCGATGGACGACGGAACCTTCCGCAATGCCAGCATCCTGATCGACAGAGCAGGGAAGGTGGCGGGAACTTATTACAAAAACTATCCGACCATTGGCGAGATAGATAAAGGTATTGTGCCGGGAAAAGAAGCGCGGGTGTTCCAGTGCGATTTCGGGACGGTGGGAATGCTCATCTGCTTTGATCTCAATTTTGAAGAGCTGAAAAAAGAATATGCCCGGCAACATCCCGATATTCTGGTGTTTTCTTCCCGGTATCATGGTGGCATTATGCAAAAATACTGGGCCCTTTCCTGCCAGTCCTTTTTCGTCAGCGCCTGTGAGGGCATTCCTTTTCTTCCGTCCGAGATCTATGACCCGATAGGAGAAAAACTTGCGATGTCCAACTCTCATTTTTTGAACTTTGCGTTTGCAGAGATCAACCTGGACAGCAAAGTGATCCACCGGGACAATACCATGGGGAAGATGATGGCCCTGAAAAAAAAGTACGGGGATGATGTGACGATCAAGGATCCTTCCCTCCTGGATATGGTGTTGTTATCATCCTACAGTGATACGCTGACCGTTGAACAGATGATGCAGGAGGCAGGTATTGAGTCGGCAGAGAGCTATCTGAGACGTTCGGACCGGTTCCGTTATGAACCGGGGAATATGGAGAAATAGAAAAATATAAAAGATATGAAAAGAGTTTCGTTGTTTTTGGCTTTCCTTTTATGGGGAGCGGTGGTTATGGGTAAGAAAGAGGTGACGGTGGCTACTTTTAGTGTAGAACCGCCGCTTATCCCCCTGAACACAGATCCGGAGGTGATCGTCAGCAAGATGATCGGTTTCTGGCAGGAAAGGATTGAGCAGGTATTGCCGGACCGGCCGGACCTGATCGTGTTGCCGGAGGCCTGTGACCGTCCGGCAGACTTTGCAGCTCACTGGGATATTGAAAAAAGATACTACGAAGTGCGGGGAGATCGCATCCTTAAATACTTTCAATCAGTGGCAAAAAAGAACCGGTGTTACCTCGTGTATTCCTATAAGCATAAGGTGGAAGACGGCAGTTTTCGGAATTCCAGTGTGATGATCGACCGTAGCGGGCAAGTGATCGGCGTCTATAATAAGAACTACCCTACCATCGGAGAGATGAAACGTGGTGTGAAAGCCGGCAAAGGCCCGGTGGTTGTGGAGACGGACTTTGGGAAGGTGGGGTTCCTGATATGTTTTGATCTGCTGTTCGAAGACCTGCGGGATACCTATGCTGCATTGAAACCGGATATGCTGATCTTTTCCGCCCGGTATCACGGCGGGATCATGCAAAGCACCTGGGCCTATACCACCCGGTCATGGTTTGTGAGCAGCGTGGAAGATCCTCCCCGGCT
>WFRO01000027.1 GCA_015486475.1 Bacteroidales bacterium | reverse complement strand
CCGTTGGTTTTTTCAAGCCGCATCTGCCTTTCAATGCTCCGAAAAAATACTGGGATCTCTATGACGAGTCCTCTCTGCCGCTGACCCCCTCGCCCGGCATCCCTGCCGGAGTCAACCCGGCCAGTCTGCATAACAGCGGTGAGTTCAATGCATACAAGGCGGGTGCAGAGCATCCTTCGCTGACACATCCTGTGTCGAATGCGTATGCCCGGAAACTCCGGCATGCCTATTTCGCTGCGGTGAGCTATGTGGATGCCCAGGTGGGGAAAGTGCTGTACACCCTGGACAGCCTCGGCCTGGGGGATAATACCATCGTCATCCTGTGGGGCGATCACGGCTGGCATCTGGGAGATGACCGGGTGTGGGGCAAACATACGCTCTTCGAGTGGGCCCTGCGCAGTACGTTCATGATGCGCGTGCCTGGGACGGCAAAGGGTGCGGTGTGTGACCGGGTGGTCAGTTCGCTCGATGTCTATCCTACGCTGATGGAACTGTGCGGCATCGGAGATACCCTGCCCGGCGACGGTCGCAGCCTGGTGCCTCTGCTGCATGACCCGCAGAAGGCCGCGTGGGAAGACCGGGCCTGGAGCTATTTTCGTCAGGGGATCTCCCTCCGCACGGAACGCTATCGCCTTACGCATTATTTCCGGAAGGCACAACCGGTAACAGAGCTGTATGACCATCTGACCGATCTTTATGAGAACAGGAACATCGCCGCCGAAAACCCGCAGCTCACGGACAGCCTGATGAAGATCTGGGAGCCGGGGAATACGGGGGTGTATGGGAATTGAGTTGATAAGTTGATAAGTTGAAGAGTTGAAAAGTTAATAATTCTGAAAATACGTTACAACAATAAAGGATCGTGATATATCAATGCAATATTGACGTATCCCATACATCTCATACCCTTCGCACCCCCTCGGTCCCCTAAAGGGGAAGTCAGCCCACAAATCAAAAGCCATCGTGCGTAAGGGTTCCCCCTTCAGGGGGTCAGGGGGGCGGGATAGGCTAAATAATGTGTTGTTTTTAAGTTATGCTGATATAGACTGTAAATTGTTACATGGGAACTAAATAACTCGATACTCGAAACTCTCAACTGATTTTCTTATCTTTGAATAACCCTAACCAAAAACCCACTGTCATGAAAAAAATCCTGATCTTTCTGCTCTTTGTTCCGTTGTTCTTTTCCTGCCAGACGCAGCAAAAGGAGGAACAAAACCATCTGAACAACAGTCTGGGGAACCTCTATTCCCTCACGGAGGCACAGTCGCGTTCGATCTCTCCGGAGAATTTTACCGGGGAGAAAGGCAAGGGAGGGATGGCCACCCTCAAGGAGGGCAGCGCCGCCCATGCCGCCAGCGAGCTGGGTCAGGGGTGGAAGGTGAACCCTTACATAGATATCCCTCCGGGAGATACCTTCACCCTGGCCGACATTGAGGGTCCCGGCGTGATCCGGCATATCTGGATGACCCCCACGGGGGAGTACCGCATGATGATCCTGCGCATTTACTGGGATGATGAGACGGACCCGTCGGTGGAAGCACCCGTGGGTGATTTCTTCCTCACCGGCTGGGGGCAGGGCAACGAGCCCCGCATCACCTCGCTGGCGATATGCGTCAACCCGCGCAGCGGCTTCAACAGCTACTGGCAGATGCCTTTCCGCAAACACTGCCGTATCACCATGGAGAATATCAGCGAGAAAAAAGGAGCCCATCTCTATTATCAGATCGACTATCAGCTCACCAAAGTGCCGGAGGATGCTGCCTATTTCCATGCCCAGTTCCGGCGGGTCAATCCCCTGCCCTTCAAGCAGCCCTATACCATTGTGGATGGTATCAAAGGCAAGGGACAGTATGTGGGCACTTACCTCTCGCACGGCGCTTTCAGCAAATGGTGGTGGGGAGAAGGGGAGATCAAGTTCTACATCGACGGCGACAAGGATTTTCCCACCATCTGCGGCACGGGTGAGGAGGATTATTTTTGCGGATCGTATGGCTTTGAGATGGTGGATAACGGAGGTCCCGACGGCCGGGATTCCTATACCGAGTTCACATCACCCTACACTGGTTTCTATTACGTGCGGGGTGCTTTCGGTAAGTATCGCAACAGGATCGGGGAGTACCGCTGGCACATCACCGACCCCATCCGTTTTGATCACGACCTGAAGGTAACCATCCAGGCCCTGGGATGGAAAGAGGGTGGACTGTACAAACCGCTGCAGGACGACATGTCGTCGGTGGCCTACTGGTACCAGATGGAACCGCACAACCCTTTCCCGCCGCTGCCCGGCCGGGATGAACTGGAGATCACACCGGAGTGATGAGAATACAGGGTCTCTTACTTGGTATAGCCCTGGGAATCCTGTCCGGTACACTCTCCCGGGGTCAGTCGGAAGGATGGCCCGTGCTGCGGCATTATGACGAACATCATCTCGACAGGATCGCCTTGCCCCTGGGGGGCATCGGAACAGGTACCGTATCCCTCGGAGGACGGGGAAATCTGCAGGACTGGGAGATCATGAACCGGCCGGCTAAAGGTTATAACCCGGGTCCGGGGATCCAGAAAACAGCTCCTTTCTTTGCTTTGTATGTCAAAACGGGTGAAAAAAAGGTCACAAAGATCCTGGAAGGGCCCGCCCCGCTCTTCACTTACGAGGGTTCTTCGGGTGCTGTGGCCACCAATCACGGCTGGCCCCGTTTCAGGCATGCCTCCTTTGATGCTGCCTACCCCTTCGGGCAGGTGCATCTGTGGGATACGGCAGTGCCCCTGCGGGTGACCATCCGGGCGTTCAATCCCATGATCCCGGGGGATCCGGATAACAGCGGCATTCCCATAGCCGTTTTTCATATCGTGTTGGAAAATACTTCTTCCGAAGAGGCGGAGGCGTCTGTCTGCTATAGCATGCAGAATTTTATCGGTGAGGACGGCCGGTTCGGGATGGCAGTCGGCAATCAGAACCGGTTCAGGGAAGATACCGGTTTCCGGGGTATTTTTCTTTATTCAAAAGGGGTGGATCCCGGAGCCGAACAGTGGGGCACCCTGGCGATGACGACCACATCCGAAGATGTCAGTTACCGGACCCATTGGAAACCCTGGCGCTGGGGGACCTCCCTGCTGGATTTTTGGGATGACTTCAGTACTGACGGCCGCCTGGAAGACCGTCCCCCGATGATGGATAAAAAGCCTATGGCCTCCCTGGCTGCTGTTGTGACGATCCCTCCCGGAGAGAGCCGTACGCTGGATTTTTATCTCACCTGGGATTTCCCCAACCGGAAGGCCTGGTCGGACAGTATGCTGTTGAATTATTATTCGGTAAACTATAAAGATGCCTGGGATGTGATACGGGAAACCCTCCCCGTACTGCCACAACTGGAGAAAAAGACGGAACGCTTTGTGGAGACTTTCTGCCGGAGCGATCTGCCGGAAGAGGTGAAAGAAGCGGCCCTGTTCAATACCAGTACCCTCCGGACACAGACCTGTTTCCGTATCTCGGACGGGAATTTTTATGCGTGGGAAGGATGCAATGACCGCTCCGGCTGTTGTTTTGGTTCGTGTACCCATGTATGGAATTATGAGCAGGCCACGGGGTTCCTGTATGGTTCACT
>WFRO01000026.1 GCA_015486475.1 Bacteroidales bacterium | reverse complement strand
TCCAGGGCAAACACAAGGAGATCCCCGCCCCCATGGGCTCCCTGAAACCCGCCACGGCCATGCAGCGCGACAGCAGCCTGCGCCTCTACAACGCCCTCACCAAACAGTGGCCCCGGGCTCTCCTCTCGGCCCGCGCCGCCTGGTTCTTCGACAACATGCGCTATACCGACAAAAGCTCTCCCGACGCTGCGGACTACACCATCAACTCCCGCTTCCGCACCTCCTCCCTCCTGGCCGACGTCTATTACAAATACATGACCCGTCACCACCTGCGCTTCGACGCCGGCGTAGCCGCCTCGCTCACCACAGCGCGGGTCACGAACTATGCAGAGAAGATCAGTGAACAGACCTTCGACCTGTACGGAGGGATCCAATACATCCGGGAGCGGTGGCGTGCCACGGCCACCCTGCGCCAGTCGTTCCACACAGGCGCCTCTATCCCGCCCCAGGGAGAAGTGGGCTTTCGCTACCGTCTCATCCCGAAACTGCTTACCTTCCACGGCACCCTCTCCACGCGCTACCGCGTGCCCACCCTCAATGATAAATACTGGGTCCCCGGCGGCAACCCTTCGCTGCAGCCCGAGCATGGCTGGGGCGTCGCCGGCGGCGCCGACGTTACCCTCCCCCGCTCCTCCGCCCCCTGGCATCTCTCCTGGCGCGGCGACGGTTACTACAACCTGATCCGGGACCAGATACGATGGGTGCCCGCCGACGGGTACTGGCAACCGGAGAACGTGGAAGAGGTGCGGTCACGGGGCATGGAGAACAGTCTGAAAGCCGGCTGGGAGAAAGGACGCCTCGACCTGCTCGCAGTGCTCAACTACCACCTCACCTTCTCCACCGTGACGGGCGATGCCGGCAAAAGCTATGAGAGCCGTTATATCCCCCGGCACACCGCCTCCGCTACCCTGCGCGCCGGCTACGGCATCTTCTTCTCCGGTATCTACCTGAACTATTCCGGAAAACGCTATACCACCACCGACAACGACCCCCTGTACGCCCTGGACCCTTATCTGCTCACTACGGTCGTCGCCGGCATAAAGGCTGGCAGGAGCAAGACCTCCTGGCTCCTGCAGCTCACCGCCGACAACCTGTTCAATGTGCAGTACCAGGTGATCCGGTCGTATGCCATGCCCGGCAGGGCCTTTTACCTCAAAGCTGTAATTACTTTTAAAACCAATTGAACTATTTATTTTAAAATCATTCACTATCATGAAAAAAACACTCTTATTTCTGCTCGCAGGCGCTTTTCTGATCTTCGCGGCCTGTAACAAAGACAACAAACCCGTACCGCCGGATACGGGATTCCGCTATGGCGCTTTTGTGGTGAACGAAGGCAGCTATAATGCGAACAACGGATCGATCAGCTACATCGACCTGGATTCATCCTACATCATCAACAACCTGTTCCAGCAAGTCAACGGCCGCACCCCCGGCGATGTGGTGCAGTCTTTCTGTGCCGCCGGCGACAAGGGGCTCATCGTGGTCAACAACTCGGCCAAGGTGGAGGTGGTGGACCTGGAAACGTTTGTGTTGCTGGGCAAGATCACCGGATTTGATTATCCCCGTTATGCTATACAGATCAGCGACGACAAGGTTTATCTCACCAACGGCTCCGAGGAGGGGAGTGTGATCATCATCGACCCGCGGTCCCAGAGGATCACCGGCGTGATCAAGGTGGGCATGGGACCCGAAAACCTGGTGAAGAGCGGTCCCTATGTTTATGTTGCCAACAGCGGCGGATGGGCCAGCGACAGCACCGTGAGCGTCATCGACATCAACACTGACAAGGTGGTCGATACCATCTACACCGGTGACAATCCCACGGACGTAGACGTGGACGGTGACGGCAACGTATGGGTGCTCTGCAAGGGCAAGGTGGTATACGATGATAACTGGAACGTGGTCTCCGAGACCGACTCCCGCCTGCAGAAGATCGACGTCTCCACCAACGAGATCACCGAGGACATGGTCATAGGAAAGAAAGGTGATTTTTTCAACCCGATACGCCTGTCCACGGGCGGCGCCGGGAGGAACATCGTTTATTTTGCAGAGAAAGAGGGGATCTATGCCGTTGACAGTCACAATCCTGTGATCGCCGACACTCCGCTCATCCCCGGCAATTATTACGGCCTGGACGTCGATCCCCTCAACGGGCTGATCTATGTCACCGACGCAGGGGATTTCAGCAGCGCCGGCCTCCTCCTCCGCTACCAGCCCAACGGCATGATGCGGGACTCGGTGTCGGTGGGAATAGCACCGAATGGGGTTTATTTTAATCTGCCGGAATAGGAAGTGTGGAGTGCCTAAAGT
>WFRO01000025.1 GCA_015486475.1 Bacteroidales bacterium | reverse complement strand
GCTCTATGCTCTATGCGCTTCGCTCTTTGCACTTTTAAGACTCTTCCGACTTTTCAGACTTTTCGACCGTTCGACATTCGACATTCATCATTCCTTCTGCCTTTCTCTGCGCTCATCGCGAAATACTTTGCGTCCTCTGCGTGAACCCATTCAGAATTCATCAATCAAAAATCAGAATTCAAAAATATTTCCCTTTTCACATTATTGCTTTATCTCATCCTGCCTGCCGCAGGCAGGTATCGCTTCATCGATCATCGATCTCTTTCCACTTTTCGACTCTTCAGACTTTTCCGACTTTCTCCTTTCATCTCTCCAACAACTCCACCCTCCGGTTCAGGGCCCTGCCTTCTTCGGTGCTGTTAGTGGCTACCGGCGCCAGAGGGCCTACGCCGAAGGCCTGCAGCCGGGACTTCTCAATGCCGTATTTTTCCACCAACACCTTCACTACGGCTTCCGCTCTTCTTTTCGAGAGGTCCATGTTGTGTTCCAGCGTACCGGTATTGTCGGTATGTCCCACGATGTACAGCTTCATCGAAGGATCGTTCTTCAGCAGTGTGGCGATCTGCTGCAATACCGGTTCCGATCCCGGTTTGATGTCCGCCTTGTCTGTGTCGAAATGGATGCCGTAGATGGCCACATGACCCCGGGCTGTCAGCTCATCCTTCATGTCCCGGGCAGTGATCAGTCCGTTTTCCATGGACTTCATCTCCACGATGCCCACAGCAGCTTTGGCAGGGCGACCCATGTACCCTTCTCCCACCCATACCGACACATACTTGTCGCGTGCCGGGCTGCGGGCGGAGAGGTAGAAATGGTCCCGGTCATCCTCACTGCCGAACCCTTTGATGCCGGGAAAACGGCAGTCCACCTCCATGAAATCGCGGATGTCCTTTGTCGTCAGCCGGGCGAGGACCTGAAAGCCGGCCTTCTGCAGGGCCGACTCATAGTTCCTGAACACCTCCAGGGCACTCTTGCCGGCGGGGATATCGTATTCGATCCTCGTCACTTTGCCTTCCAGCTTCACCTTTCGGCAGGCGTTGAGATCGTAGTCGCTCTTCCCCGGGGGAGCCTCCAGAACATAAAAAACGGAGTAATCTTTCTGATCATAGTAGCTGATCCTTGATCCCGGATAACGTGAGAGCAGGGGATGGTCTTTGCTCCCCGGAACATCCTGCTGGGCCTGTGCCGTGCCACAGGAGATCAGCACCCACAGGATCACGCCCGACAGAAAGAAGATCTTTTTGCTACTGAGAGTTGTCATGATGCACCTCCTTTCTTAATTTTTTGTACTCAGAACGGAATATATGATCCGTACAATTTATGTCCTCCGTTACCGGTCAATAAATTTATAAATTTTTCACTTAAACGAATTCATTTTATCATCTCTTTTCTTTTGAACTTTCCCTTCCGACAGGACGGAGAATGGGTGAATGTGTGAATGCTTTGCCCGACGAAGTCCCGACGGTTGGGACGAAGGCGGGATTGAATGATTGAAAAATCAGCATTCATCAATCAGCAATCAAAAATCAAAAGTCATTGTTATGACATATTATTATTACAATTGGTCATTACAATATTTTTTTGTAATATTGAAAAAACTAAAAAAATGTATCCACGGATCCTTGAAAAGACGATAAGAGAGCAAATAGGCAGGAAAAGAGGTGTCATTCTTATGGGAGCCCGGCAGGTTGGGAAGACCACGCTGATCAAAAAGATCCTGGAAGGGAAGGACTATCTTTTCCTAGATGGGGATGACCCTACGGTACGGAGTCTGTTCTCATCTCCCAATACCGAACAGATCCGTTCTATTGTCGGGGATCACAAACTCCTGTTCATTGATGAGGCTCAGCGGATCCCGGATATCGGGCTTACCCTGAAGATCATTTCCGACCGTTTTCCCGGAATTCAGTGGATCGCCTCCGGATCTTCTTCCTTTGATCTGGGGAATCAACTGAACGAACCTCTGACAGGAAGAAAATGGGAATATGAACTCTTTCCGGTTGCCTGGGAAGAATTTGAAGAGAAAGAAGGATACCTCCGTGCTGAACAACAACTGGAGGAACGCTTGCTATACGGGATGTATCCTGATGTCCTGAACCACCGGGGGGCTGAGCGTGAAGTACTGAAAGAACTGGTGAGCAGCTATCTGTACAGGGATATACTGACTTTTTCAGAGATCAGGAAGACAGAGATCCTGGATGATCTGGTGCTGGCACTGGCATTGCAGACCGGGAATGAGGTAAATTACAATGAACTGTCCCAGACGGTGGGGGTGAATAAGATCACGGTGCAGAAATACATCGACCTTCTGGAAAAAAGTTATATTATTTTCCGGCTCAGAAGCTTCAGTCGAAATCTGCGTAATGAAATAAAACGCAACCGCAAGATCTATTTTTATGACAATGGCATCCGGAACATGATCATCGGGAATTTTGCCCCCCTGCGCATGCGGACGGATACGGGAGCTTTGTGGGAGAACTTTTTGATCTCCGAGAGGATGAAGCAAAACCATTATAAGAACACTTTTGCAAGAATGTATTTCTGGCGCACACGGCAGCAACAGGAGGTGGACCTGGTGGAGGAAAAGGAGGGGAAGATCTTTGGATTTGAGTTCAAATGGAAAGCAGGGAGCACAGGGAGGATCTCAAAAACTTTTACGAACGCCTATCATGCCGAAACCAGGGTGATCGACCGGAGTAATTTCCGGGAATTTGTAGTCATCGGTTCCTGAGTAGCCGCCAGGCGTACCGAAGGACGGTTCCTGAGTAGCCGCCAGGCGTATCGAAGGACGGTTCCTGAGTAGCCGCAGGCGTATCGAAGGACTGCGTGAGCCCATTCATCAATCAAAATTCAAAAATCAGCATTCAGAATTCGACATTCGACATTCGGTGTTCGGTGTTCGGTGTTCACTGTTCGCCCTTCCCCTTAAAACCTTACCGTCACGCTCCCGAAAAACTCCTGTCGCGGCCCGGGGTGGTAGGCGTTGCCGTCCGGGTCGGGCTCGGTGAATGCCATATAACGCGTCCCTGTGAAATTCCGGGCCGAAAAGCTCAGCACACCGGAAACGGCTTTCAGCTTCCAGAGGTAGGAGACCTTCGCATGGTACAGGTTGAAACCTTTCTGCCAGTTCTGATAGACGTCGGGATCCAGCTCGCCGTGATAGGCTTTGGCATCGGTGTAGATGGCCCATTTCGACTGCACCTCTGTCCCCAGCGTGATCTCAATGTTCCTGATCGGCCGGTACTGTATCTGAGCGTAGAGCTGATGTTTGGGGGAGTTGGGCAGGTACTGTCCCGGTTCCGGGGGCGTGGTCAGCACATAATTGGTGTCCGTGTACACAGGATCGATCCCGGCAGAGGTGTACCGGAAATCCGAAAAGGTATAGGCAACCTGCAGGTCCAGATTTTTCAGGATGCCGGCCGAAAAATAGGTCTCCACACCGTACCGCCGGCTGTTGCCTGCATTGCCGTAAAACACCTCCTGGTTGCCCCGGCCGGATTGTTTGAAGCGGAAGAAATCGTTCCGGGTGTACATGAGGAAGCCTGTAACATCATAAAATATTCTCTTCCCGATCTTACCGCGGCCTCCCACCTCAAAACAGTTGGAGGTGGCAGGGACCAGGTGGGTGTTGAAACCGGAATATCCTTCGGGATTGGCGGCAAGCTCTTCGGTGGAGGGGGGCAGGAACCCCTGACTGAAATTGGCGAAGAGGGTGACCGCATCGGAAAAGCTGTAGCTGACGCCCAGCCGTGAGGAAAGATCGGAGAAATCCATGGCCGTACGGGCACTGTCCGGTCCCACCATCTTATCCGTCAGAGCATTGTTGATATCATCGTAACGGATATTCCCGATGATATTGAGCCGGCCGGCCTCAAAACGGTACAGGGCATAGAGGCCCGTGCTGTTCTGGTCAATGATCTGGTTGGCCAGCAGGGTGTCCGTTTCCAGGTTGGTCTCGTCAATGCTTTCAACCCTGCCGGGATCGGCAGCGCTCTTCAGCTTGTACACTTTTATGGTCTGCCATTTCAGGTCGGTGCCCACCCCAAAATGATGGATCACCCTGCCGGTATGAAAATGAAAGTTGTACTGCACGCCCATGCCCGGATCGGTATGATCGCTGTATGCCGCATACTTGTTGCTGGTCTCTTTATACCTCCAGGTCCGGTAGAAAGCATATCCTTTGATGTTCTGCTTGTCATTTATGTTATAGGTTCCCGTGATTCCCCAGGTGGTGCGGTTGGTTTTCTGGTATTCATTGTAAGGGATGGCGTCGGGATTGGCCTGCCGGGGATCGTCCAGCTGACTGAGGTTCAGACCTTCGGGATTTTGCTGAAAATAATCGGTATGGGAGAGGATCTGCGTCAGGGAGAGTTTTTCAGAAGGAACAAAATTCAGCTTTTCATACAGGTTATTGGCCCAAAAAGCCTGATGGTCGCGATAACCGTTGCCGGATGTTCTGGCATAGTCTATCCTGTAATTCACGGTCTCCTGGGAGCCGTTCAAACCGACGCGTGTTTTGAAGAAACCGTGAGAACCCGCATGCTGACTGAAGGTACCACCTATGGGTTTGGCTCCTCCGTTGTTGGTGGTAATGCTGATGATCCCTGCCGCGCCGCCACTGCCATACAGGCCGGCTGCCGGCCCGCGCAACACCTCGATGTTGTGAACGGTCGCCCAGTCCACGTCGTACAGATCGGGTGCAAAGCCGGACGGATCATTGAGGGGAATGCCATCGAGCATGACACCGATGCCCCGCAGTCCCCGCTCGGTCAGGATGCCCTGACCCCGGATGGAGATGTGCACCCGT
>WFRO01000024.1 GCA_015486475.1 Bacteroidales bacterium | reverse complement strand
GGCCAGGATGGTAAGTGTCAGCAGGGTAATGAATATTTTTCTCATGATGCACCTCCTATCTTTATTTGTTTCCGGTCACCTCCGGCATTGGGAGAGGTGAGGATAATATCCAGGGTCCCGGGGTGGTCGCTGTGCAACAACCAGGTAAGCTTTTTCACAGCCTTGCCGCCCACCGCCGCTACGGGGGTCCAGTCCTTCCCCTCCAGGAAGTCCACGGTGCCCTTCACCTGCACTACTGCAGGGGGCACACGTTCGTTCTTCTTACCCATGGCAGTCGGGAAAGGCAGATAACCCTTGTTTTCCAGCCATACGGTCAGCTCATAGACGCCCCCTCCTTTGGGAGCGATGCGTGTGGAAGCGATGTTCAGTAATGCCAGGCTGTCGGATAGGGCAAAGACCCAGGGCACCTGTGCTGCCAGCAGAGAGTCGATCATGGCAGGGGGAGGCGTATTGTCGGCATAAGGCACCCTGCCTCCGATCTCCACATCCCCCAGGACAGGATGATGATAAGGATGCCAGTCGACAAAACCTTTCCATGCGGGGTGGGAATCTGTGAAAGCCAGGAGCGCCTGCTCCAGCGGAGTGCCTCCTTCCCCCTTTTTCTTCTCTTCCGACATCTTGCCCACCATTTCTGCCATGCGGGCCGGTGTGAGTTGATCCCCGCGGATCATCCCCTTTATTCCGGCTGCATCGAACTGTGCAGGGGCTTTCACCTTTTTCAGATAAGCGTTCAGGGTGTCATCATCCAGCTTCAGGAAGGTCTCCTTGTCCATGGCTGCGATCTTTGCCGTCGTCAGACCTCCCTCTTTTTTCTTTTTCTTTTCCGGTTTGGGCAGGGTCCAGAAATCCATGGTGAAAGTGGGTACGCCCAGCTGGTAATAGGACCACAGCTCCAGTGAACCATCCTTTGCCGGGGCAGGATCGAGACGCTCCTTATCCATGCCCTTATCCTTCAGGTATTTTTTATACCGGTCGGCCAGCTCCTTATAATATTTAAGGTCATCGTCCAGGGGATTTACCACCGCACCCAGCCCCAGGAAGCCGGCCACATCGCTTTCGGTGACCTCATACCCGGGGGGCGCCATAGGTTGCACCAGCTCGATCAGCTCTTGCATGGTGTAATACTTGTCCGGATCGGCGCCGAACATTTTGGCAAGGTCCTCGGGCACCTTGATGCGGTTCAGGTCCACAGAGCCTTTTCTCCCTTTTTTAGGAGGGATCATGCAGAAGTTGGTGGCATCATACACCATGGTCATGGCGATCTCGGGATGCTGATATACGAACTGCATCAGGGCATAGGCTTCCCGGGCCGATCCGGGCCACAAGCCGCCGTCGGCCGTGTGGGGATGAAAAAGATGGGGGAAGTTGACCCCGACATTGGTTCCGCCGGGACCATCTTCGTTGTATTTCCCGTCACCGTCGTCATCGAGGCCCTCGCTATACAGTTTATAGATGCCCTGTTCTCCTTTCACGGCATCGGCTTTTCTGAGGAGACGCGGCTCTCCTTTCACCGGCAGCCAGGTGCCGGCAGGGTCTTTCACCCGCATCTGTGTGATGTACCCGTCCCCGTCCAGATCATTGTAACCGTCCTCGTCGGTGGCCTCATCCAGGTCATCATTGACCGGTTTTCCGTTCCGGTGATCCCGGAACAGGGGTTTGGAAAAGTAACGCATCTCGGCATCCGGGTTCAGTCCCGGAATGATGTACCAGGTCCGGTGTGCATAAAGAGAAGGGTCTGCCAGGACCCTGCCGGCCAGCGAAAGGGCAGCCAGATCCCCCAACAGCATATCACCCTCAGGATTGGCCACCACCAGAATGGCAGAGGCCTTTTTGGAGGTCTTCCCCACTTCATTGCCGATCTCCATCAGCCACACCTTGCGGCCTCCGGGTGTAACGGCCAGGGTGGTCAGCCGGGTATGCGCCCCATGGGCCCTGGCCAGGGTCTGCAGGTGCTGTCCTGTTTCCTCAGGCGTGAGGTACTTGTCAAAAGAGGTCTGCGCCGGCAACCATCCTCCGGTAAGGGTAACAAACAGGATGATCAGGGCCGGCAAACGAAAATACCTTAAACGATGTTTCATAACTGGATTTTTGCTAAAACAGCTTCTAAACTATCAAAAAAAAAGAAAAAAGCCCCTGTTGCGGGGCTTTTTTCTGCAATTTATATCGGGGATCAACACGGGCATTCTCACGGGGCTGTCCCTTCTTCCTCTTTCAGGTTTTTCTCCATGGCTTTCACAGCCCGGAAAGAGAGATAATACCCCAGCCACAGGATGATGGGCCACAGGATGAGATCAATGATTTGTGCAGTGTACATGATCGCTATTTTTCGGTTAATAAATATGTGTTTCGGATGCCGACGTGACCTCCTCGCTGGTGATCTTCTCCACATTGATCGACTTCCATGCATACCATACATAGGCCAGCACGAAAGGTACCAGGATGGATACCCAGGACATCACCTTCAGGGTGAAATAGCTGGACGAAGCATTCTCGATGGTCAGCGACGACTGCAGATCGGCATAGGAAGGATAGAAAGCCGTATGGTTGTAACCCACCGTCAGGAACAGGGCCAGCACCGTCAGCACCGTTCCGATACCGGTATGCCAGATCCCTCTTTTGGATCCTTTGAAGAGGCTGACAAAAAGGCCCCACAATACCAGCACCACGCCGACAAGCAGGATCACCAGCACCACCGGCATCTGCAACAGGTTGTGCAGATACTTGTGCGGTTCCATAAACACCTGCTTCGTATCGGGATCATAGGCAAAACCTTTGGCTGCGATCAGCCATCCCACAAAAACGAGGAACAGGACCAGGAAAACGATCGTATTGGTCATCAGCTTTTTCTTCGTTTTCTCATACAGGCTTTCATCATCGATGGTGTTGATCAGGTAAAGAAGGCCCAGGACACGCGCCAGGAAGAGCACCATCAGTCCGAAGACGACATTGACGGGATTGGCCACTGCCTCCAGACCCCGCCAGGGGGAGAGCCAGATGACATGGTTCATCTCATCCAGCCTGAAATCCGAGCCGGTAAAGAAGGTGGCTACGGCCGTCCCGATCAGCAGCGGTCCCAGCAGGCCGTTGACGAGCAGGAAGACATCATAGGTCTTTGTGCCCAGGAAATTGGCAGGTTTCTTCCGGTACTCATACGCCACCGCCTGGACGATGAAGCTGAAAAGGATAGCCATCCACACCCAGTAGGCGCCGCCGAAACTGGTCGCATAGAAGAGGGGAAAAGAGGCGAACATAGCCCCGCCGAAGGTCACCAGGGTGGTGAAAGTGAATTCCCACTTGCGGCCCAGCGCATTGACGATCATCGTTTTTTCCGTGTCGTTACGACCGAGGCCGAGGATAAAGGTCTGTCCTCCCTGTACGAACATGAGGAACACCAGCAGACTGGCGAGCACCGAACCGAGCAACCACCAGTAATGCTGCAGGAAAAGATATGATACTGCTGCTGTCATTTTATTGTCCTCCGTCTTTTGGTCCAAGATTGATCTGCTTGAACATGATTTTCAATTCGGCGATGGCCAGGATGGTGAAGGTGAGGGTAAAGAGCCAGAAAGTCACCTGCACCGTCGAGGC
>WFRO01000023.1 GCA_015486475.1 Bacteroidales bacterium | reverse complement strand
CCGTAAACTGGGTATCGTGAAAGGCTGTGTTCTTTCCCACCATGAGGTTGAGGTCCAGCTCCTCACAACGTTCCTCGGTCAGGGCCACACAAATAAGCCCCCGGGCTTCGGCCGCCATGAAATTGACCATTTCCGGGGTGATCAGCTCGGCGGCAACGATGAAATCTCCTTCATTTTCCCGGTCCTCGTCATCCACCACAATGACCGGTTTGCCTTTTTTTATATCTTCTATCGCGGAAGGGATGGTGTCGAGGACGACCTCCTGCGTTCTATTGTTTCCCCTGTGGGTTTCTTTTTGTTGGTTCCCAGACATTTGATCTCACTCCTTTCAAAGCATTAATGAATCCCGAGGCCAGCGCCAGGTTCATCGAATAAAAATGTGTTACAAACCGCAAAATTACAATTTGTTTTCCGAAAAACCCTAAAAGATTATCCAGTACGATCAAAAGGAAGATCAACAAATGAAAACCGAGGGCCAGGAGGTAGATCAGATGGTAAGGTGCCAGTAGTATAGCTGCCAGAAGATTGGAGAGGATGAGCCAGGGGCCCAGCCAGCGGATACCTTTGTGTGACCAGAAACAGAATCCCGTAGGCCGGAAAATGTTGCGGTAGAGATGCCGGAAAGCCCGGAGATTCTGAAAATTGCCGGTGGCTATGCGTGTCTTGCGCCGAAAAGCTTCTTTGAATGACTGGGTGACATCTTCGTAAACACGGGCCTCCGGCTCGACGATCGCTTTTTTTCCTTTCTCCAGGACTTTCATGTTGAGATAGAAATCGTCGACGAGGAAATTGTCCGGAATGGGGGAGTAAAGGTCTTTACGCAGGGCGTAGCAGGCGCCGGAGGGTCCCATGATGATCCCCCAGAGGCTGCCTTCCAGGAATTTGATCTTCACCTCCCTGCCGGTATATTTTTTTTCCTGGAGCGCTATGCCGCGTTCCTGTCCCAGTCCCACCAGCTGGGTGTCGGCCAGTCCCAGCTCCGGATCGGCAAAGTGGGCGGCAAGGAGTGGGATCGTATTGCGGTCCAGCAGCACATTGGCATCGGTGAGCAGAAGCAGCTCGCCGGTGGCTTTGGGGACCAGCTGGTTGAGGATGCCGGGCTTGCCGGTGCGCCGGTCGGTGCGGTAAAAATGAAGGGTGGGAAACTCTTCCGTCAGTTTCCGGACAATACTGTCGGTACGATCAGTGGAGGCATCGGACATGACAAGGACTTCCGTTCTGTCATCGGGATAATTCCCTGCATAGATACTTCTGATCTTTTCCTCAATGATGCTTTCTTCATTATAGGCAGGGATGATCACACTTACGGCAGGTCTGTGGTCTTTCCGGGCAGGATGTGTTTTTTTGCCTGATAACGAGAACCTGATCTCCAGCCACAGCGGAAAGAGGATATAGGAGTGAAAGAGGAGGACCACGGGGATCCAGAAGAGTATGTGGAGCAGAAGGATCATGCTTTCAGGTAAAATTTTTCAAGATCGTCCGGAAGGCTTTCCTGGTCAAACTTTTCCTGTAACAAATGTAAGGCATTCTCAGTGATCCTGGTGTAAAAATCCTCATCCTGCATCAGTTTTTCAATGCTCCTCCTGAAATCTTCCGGAGTATCGGCCAGGAGTATATCTTCCTTATCCCTGACAGGCAGGCCGGCCGCACCGGTGTGGGTGGAGATGACGGCCAGCCCGTGGGCCATAGCCTCCAGGATCTTTATCCGGATGCCACTGCCGGCAAAAAGGGGCACGATGAAGACGGATCCCTTCGAATAAAGATCTTCCGGATCCTCGACCTCCCCGAGGAAAGTGATCTTCCCTGCCGGTGAATGGCTTCCGATGGTCTCCTGTATGCGGGATCCGGGGTTGCGGCCGGCTATGAAGAGCCGGACCGAAGGGATGTCCTGTGCCAGGGAAGGCCAGATATTTTTAAGGAACCATTCCAGCCCCTGCAGGTTGGGCCGCCAGTCGAGGGCTCCCAGGAAAAGAACGGCCGGAGGGCGCCGGTCGGTTCTTTGTGGCCCGGCCTTGACATCTATGCCGTAAGGCAGCGTCATCATCCGGGCCTCAGGGTTCCAGGTGCGGAAGATCTCAGCATCACTGTCGCTGATCGGCAGAATGTAACGGAATTGCCGCGAAACAGTACGTTCATATTCCCTGATCTGCCGTGCCAGCATATTGAAATATCCCTTTTTCAGGAAGTTTTTTTCATTCTCCGCCAGATGGGACCAGATGAGGTATTCTGTATTGTGGGGTCTGAAAATGATACGGGCATCGGAGGACTCCCTGATCACATCAAGATAAGGGGTCATCATCAGGGTTTCGATCTGGATGATATCGAAAGAATTCCCTCTCAGGATATCTCTCAGTTTTTTTTCAGTTTCTGCTGTGATGAACCGGGATACCGTATAGGGTTGTTGGCCGGCCATGAGTGAAGTCAGGGCCGGCCCGGGTTTTACAGTGGTGTTGCAGAAAGCGGAGAAAAAGGAGATCCCTTCTTTTTCCGGCAGCTCGCGGGGACTGCTGGCATGTTTGGAGGTGTTCAGGAAGAAGACCGTTACCTGGTGTCCTTTGGCGGCCAGGCCCTCGATCACCTGAGCCGTGGCCAGTGAACTGCCGTCTCTGGCAGGGAAAGGAGGCTTGGGCGTAAGGATCAGTATCTTCATGCTTTTTCTTCCGGTTTATGTTTCCGGTGGGGGAAGAACCGGCGTATGTTTTTCCACAGCTGACCGAAAAACTGGCTGTAGGCTTCCGAGCTCATGATAGCTGCATCGTTGGTGGATTTGTAGGTGAGGTAGATGCCAATGGGTAGCAGGATGAAAGTGGCGATCCACATACCGGTAAAGGGAGACCAAACATCTTCCCTGACGAACTTTTCGCCCGACATGGGGATGATGTAATAAAAAACAAAAAAAAGCACGGAGATGACCACAGGCATGCCCAGGCCGCCTTTCCGGATGATCGCGCCCAGCGGGGCCCCTATGAAAAAGAAGATGATACAGGCCAGCGACAGTGTGAATTTCCTGTGCCACTCGATCTGATACCTCCGGATGTACTTGATATGGGATTCGATGATCTTCCCCATGTTCCGCACGTAATCGCGGGTGCTTTGTGCCGACGTGAGGGCATCCTCTGCGATGGTCTGTTTCAGGGAGGGCGCCAGGGTGTCCCAGGTCTTTTGCAGGTCAAAGGGGACGGGGGTCACGGCCACGGCCAGGGTATCGTGGAGAGTGTCCTTTTCATGCATTTTTTTGAAGTACCGGGATTCACCGAACAGTTGGGCCCGGAGGGTCTTCCGGGCAGCCTGTTGCCGTTTTTCAAGCTGTTGGTTGAGGGAATCGGAGAAATGGGTAAGCTGCTTGAGGTTCAGCATTGAGTAGTGGTTCTTGAAAAGGTTCTCATCGGTCCTTTTCAGTCCAAAACCCGTAAGTTTGATGATGATGGTCTGTTCCTGAAAATGGTCCTGCCGGAAAGGAAAGGTTTTGGTCCTTTTGTAGGGGTGTTTCTTACCGGGAGGGACTTCGTAGTAGGAGCGCCCGTGGAACAGGTTGAAGACCAGGTCTTTTTTATCCGGGGTGATGATCATTTTGCCCGAATCGGCATAGGTGACGGATACCGCCCCTCTTTTTTCAGTATGATCGTAGATCAGGATATTGTACAGCATGTTGGTCTTGAAATTCTTCTTTCCGATCTTGATGCTGTAACCTTCGATCCCGTTGTAGAATTCGCCTGCTTTGATGTTCAGCTCGGGTCTTTGTTGCTGGATGTCCCAGATCAGGGCCCTGGATTTCAGGTTGGCTACCGGCAGGATGTTGTTGGCAAAATAAAAGGCGAAAGCGGTGAGAAAGATCATCAGGTAGAAAACGGGGAGCATGATCTTCTGCAGGGGTATACCTGAGGATTTCATGGCCGTGAGCTCGAAACGCTCTCCGAAATTACCAAAGGTCATAAGTGCTGCCAGCAGAATGGCCAGCGGCAGGGCCATGGGCACAAAACTGGCGGCCAGATAAAAGAGCAACTCGGCCAGGATATGTGCCTGCAGTCCTTTCCCGACGAGATCGTCGATGTATTTCCACAGGAACTGCATGATCATTAGGAACATGACGATGAAGAAGGTCAGCACCAGCGGTCCGACGAAAGAACGAAGTATATAACGGTGCAGTCGTTTCATGCCGGGGGCAATGGATTACGTTTAAGGAACGTGAACAAAAGTAAGATATTTCAGGCAGGGGAGAAAGGGGTCAAAGGCCCAGGTTCCTTTTGAGTTCGGCGATCTGGGTATTCCAGAGGTCGACGGCATCGTCTTTTTCATCATCTTCGGCAAAATCAGTTACCATCAGGGCAACATCTTTGGTAAGTTCATCGATATTGATACGGAACTCGAAGTAGGACTTCGGGTCATCATCATCCTGCCAGTGGAAACGGACATATTTATTCTCTTTCAGCCCGGTCATGCGGGCTTTCTGTTCCGTTCCTTCCCAGATGAAAGTGAAGATGTCCCCGTCCACATATACATCGTCGGCAAACCATTCACAAAGACCACCGGCTGTGCTCAGCCTGTTAAAAAGGACATTGGGGGAGGTATTGATCGTATATTCCAGTTCGTATTTTGTTTTCATCGGCCCGATTAAAAAGAATATCTGTTTGTCTGCAATATAGGAAAAATATAAAGAAAAAAAATTTTTCCTGTTTTTTTTAGAGGGATAAAAACCAGGGCTACACGACGTGGAAGGGAAGGATCTTAAAAGATCATATATACCCTGATCCTGCCGATGCATTTTTAGGGGAAAAATGTATTTTAGGATTGCATTTTAGCAGGAAATTGTATATTTGCACCGCAAATTTCAGGGCGAGGTAGCTCAGCTGGTTAGAGCGCAGGATTCATAATCCTGAGGTCGAGGGTTCAAGTCCCTCTCTCGCTACAAAAAAAGGAGGTCGGGGACCTCCTTTTTAGTTCATAGTTCATAGTTCGCACATCGAGCATCGAGCTTCTTCTCATTCCAGGACTTCGATCATTTTGAAGGGGACTTTCAGCATACTCCGGTAATCTTCGCCGCACTCTTTCATGTCGTAGTCATCCACTTCATAATACCAGTTGATCTTTACGTTTTTCTTTTTCCTGACGATATTCTCCAGCTTTTTAAAGATCTGGAGAAATGTTTTGGAAGAACTGGTATTGAAATACTCCAGTTTGACCTCCACGGTAGTATCTGCCGGCGGGGCAGCAGAAAAATCCTCAAACCATCTGAGGATAGGGTTAAAGAATTCCCGTGGGTCCTCAGGGATGGATTTCCCATGGATCTCGATCTTGTTGAGCTCCGGAAGATAACGGATCAGCGGGGTCTTTACGGTTTCCTCAATATTGATAGGTTCCATACCGTATCGGTTTAACAGAATAGCGGAACTAAATTACTAAAAATAATCAAAACGGTTTCAAAACGATCAGTTTTATCGCTATTCCTCCAGTTTTCCCGGGGGGCGTCTGTTTTTTCCGGGGTTGCCGGTAAGATCATCGCCCAGATCTGCCCTGGCTTTTTCCACTTCTGCCATAATGTCTTTTACCACCTCGGGATGCAGGTCGATCACGTTGTATCTCTCGCCCGGGTCCCTGCGCAGGTTGTAAAGGGCCAGGTCTGTGGAGTCATGGGCATAAGGTCCGGGGAAGCCGTCGTGGCCGGGGGGCACCCCCACGTAACTGCGGTATTTGTGCGGGAGTACCAGTTTCCAGTGACCTTTTCGGACGGCTTCGAGACTGTTGCGCTGATAATAATAATAGAACACATTCCTGGGGTTGGCATTTTCCTCGCCTTTCATCAGCGGCAGGATGTTAACCCCGTCGATGATGTGGTCCGGCAGTTTGGCGCCGGTGATGTCGGCCAGTGTGGGCAGGATGTCAATGGTAGAGGAGAGCTTGTTGCAGATGGTCCCTTCCGGGATGACGCCCGGCCACCGCATGATGCAGGGTTCGCGCTGACCACCTTCCCAGCTGGTGCCTTTCCCTTCGCGCAGGCCGCCGGTGGAGCCGGCCCAGTTGCCGAAATTGAGCCAGGGACCGTTGTCGCTGGTGTAGATGACCAGGGTGTTGTCCGTCAGACCGTATTTGTCGAGGGCTTTCATCACCTCCCCAACTGACCAGTCCACTTCCATCATCACATCACCGAACATGCCCTGCTTGCTTTTCCCCTTGAACTTGTCGGAGACGCCCAGGGGCACATGCACCATCGAATGGGCCATATATAAAAAGAAGGGTTCGTTGTGATGTTCATTTATGAATTTTAATGCCCGTTCGGTGTACATGGTGGTGAGCTTGCCCTGGTCGTCGAGGGTGCGTATCTCGCCCACTTTCTCGTTGCCGTCGATAATGGGCAGGGGCGGATATTTCGCTTTCCAGGGCTTAGGCGAATCTTTGGTGACGGGAGTACCGTCAAAATCCACCGGCCACATGTCATTGGAGTAGGGCAGGCCCAGGTAGTCGTCAAAGCCGTGCTGCAGGGGCAGGAAAGGTCTCTTGTCGCCCAGGTGCCACTTGCCGACCATGCCGGTGGCATAGCCTTTTTGTTTCAGCAGCTGGGCGATGGTCATCTCCTGATCGCTGATGCCGATCTTTGCCCAGGGCATCAGGGCGCCGCTGATGCCGACCCTGTTCGGGTAACAGCCGGTGAGCAGACCGGCGCGGGAGGCACTGCAGACGGCCTGGGCAGCGTAGAAATTGGTGAAACGCATCCCCTCGGAGGCCAGCTTGTCAATGTTGGGCGTGATGTAATCAATGGCGCCGTTGGGGCCTATGTCCCCGTAGCCCTGATCATCAATGAAAATGATGACCACATTGGGAAGGGAACGGTCGGGTTGTTTTTTACAGGAGGTGCCCGGCAAAAGAACCACCAGGACCAGAGCGAACAGAAGAGCATGACCTCCGTGACGAAGAGAGATAAAAAAGCTTTTCATGACCTGTGGATTTGATTATTTCGCAACTCTTTCCAGTTTTTTCATGATGGATACGATAAAGAGGCCTGATAGCAGGGTGACCGCAATGAAAATGGACCATACCTGCCACAGCTCGAGACGTACCCAGAAGAAGGTGCCTACCTGCAACAGCAGATTGCCCACAGCCGTGGCACCCAGCCATACGCCCTGCATGGATCCTTTCATTTTGGGAGGAGCCACTTTTGAGAAGAAGGAGATCCCCATGGGGCTCAGGAACAATTCCGCAATGGTGAGGATAAAGTAGGTGGAGATGAGCCATTGCTCGGAGATCCTCTCCGGCGATCCGGCATCACCGATGACCTTCGGCGCCGGAAGATGGAAGGAGGGTATCACCAGCAACATATAGGCCACAGCCGCCAGGAACATCCCGATGGCAATTTTCCGGGGAGTGGAAGGCTCCTTGCCTTTCTTATCCAGCCATCCGAAGAACCAGACGACCACCGGCGTCAGGAATACGATAAAGATGGGATTGAAATGCTGGAATTTTTCAGGCTCGATGGGCATCTGGTCATTGAATCCATGAACAACATAGAACAAGAGGATCAGAGAAGATACCATGACCAGCAGGCCGATGACACGTGACCGGGTATCCAGTTTTTTGTTCAGCACATAGATCAGTCCGATGATGGCAAAGATCAGGGGCAGGAACGAACGCAGGTCAAAAAAGATGTAGGACCAGCGGGAGACATGCTCGCGGATATAGTCGCGGGCAAAGAGGGTCAGGGTCAGGCCGTTCTGGTGGAAAGCCATCCAGAAAAAGATGACCGTGATGAATACCAGGCCCAGGGCGGTGAGACGTTGCCGGGTCTCCTGGGGGGAGATCTCCTGCATGGAGGGCGGGAGCTCATCTTTTTTCTTGTTGGCAATATCCCCGTAACGGAGGTATTTGTTCAAGACGAGGTAAATGATCAGGGAGATGACCATCGAAATGGCAGCTATGCCGAAGGCCATGTGATATCCCTGGCTGAAAACATCGATATAATGGGTGGCGAATGCTTTCAGGTCGGTGACGGGGGCAGAGGAGACCTGGTTGGCCAGGGACTGGAAAGAGGCCAGGTCGATCTGTTCGCCGTTAAGATAACCGTGGGCCAGCTGCGGGAGGTTGGCATTGTAGCCGAGGCCGTGCGTTTTCAGCCACCAGTTGCGTACACCTGTGGCAGCGCTGGGAGCGAAGAAAGCGCCGATGTTTATACCCATATAAAAAATGGTGAAGGCCCGGTCGCGCAGATGGGAGTATTTGGGATCTTCATAAAGATTCCCTACCAGCGCCTGCAGGTTGCCCTTGAAAAGGCCGTTACCAAAGGCGATGATCCCCAGGGCTGTCAGGGAAACCCCCAGCCCGAAACCGGGAATGGACATCAGCACATACCCCAGGAACATGATGATCAGTCCCGAAAGGATGGTTCGCATCAGTTTGCCTGTGACATCGGCCAGGATCCCGCCCAGCAGGGCCAGACCGTAGATGGCAAAATAGAACGTGCTGTAAATGGATCCGGCTTTTTCGGCTGACAGACCGTATTTTGCCTGCAGGAAGAGAACAAGAATGGCCATCATGGTGTAGAAGCCGAAACGTTCTCCCATATTGGCAAAGAAAGCTACATACAATCCTTTGGGGTGTCCTTTGAACATGATCTGCCGGTTTTAAGGTTAAGAATGAAAGGATCCTGTACCTGACAAAAATAATTATCTTTTTCTAATGACAAATCCTGTATCCGTTGATCTTTCTTTTTTCTCATGGGAATGACGTTCTTCTTTATTAACTTTGCAGGAGAACAAAAGGATTAGCCATGAAACTGTTCAGAACATCCGAGGTTCACGGGATCGACGCTTATACCATCGAACATGAGCCCATTGCTGATATCGATCTTATGGAGCGTGCTGCCGGGAAATTGTTCGCGTGGATCACGGCACATTTTGACCGGAACTACAGGGTGATGGTCTTCACGGGACCCGGCAACAACGGTGGGGACAGCCTGGCGCTGGCGCGTATGCTGGCGCAGGAGGGCTATGAGGTAGCCGATTATTTTTTGCGTTTTACCGATAATATCTCCAAAAGCTGCCGTACCAACCTGGAACGTCTTCAGAAAACGGGCAAGGTACCGGTGACGATGGTGAAGGCTGAAGAGGAGCTGCCGGAGATCCCTGCGGACGTGCTGGTGATCGATGGTATTTTCGGCTCGGGTCTGACCCGTCCTCTGAGAGGCCTGCCGGAGACAGCCGTGGCACGTATCAATGCTTCCGGCGCTGTGGTCATTGCCATTGATGTGCCGTCGGGCCTCTTCGGGGAGGACAATACGGACAATGATCCCGGGAAGATCCTGAAGGCCCGTTACACCCTTACCTTCCAGTTTCCCAAGCTGGCTTTCTTTTTCCCGGAGAATGAGGACTTTGCCGGGGAATGGGTGGTGCTGGACATAGGTCTGCATCCGGAGATCATTGCTTCAACCCCCACGCCCTACCATTATCTGATGGAAGAGGAGGTTGGCAGGATGATACGACCCCGCCGCAAGTTCAGTCACAAGGGTACCTACGGACATGCCATGCTTATCTCCGGTTCGTACGGCCGGATGGGTGCAGCCGTACTGGCTTCGCGGGCCTGCCTGCGCAGCGGCGTGGGCCTGCTGACGGTTCATGTGCCGCGTCTGGGCAATGACATCATGCAAACGGCGGTACCGGAAGCGATGCTGGACGATGATCCCTCGGATATCCTTTTCAGCGAGGTGCCTGATCTTACGGGTTATTCGGCTGTAGGTGCCGGCCCGGCGCTGGGTACCCGTTCCAACCCCCAGAAAGCTTTGCACGGTCTGATCACCGGTGCCCGGGTGCCGCTGGTGCTGGACGCCGATGCCATCAATATGATGGCCCTGCATCCGGAATGGTACAAAGATCTGCCGGAGGGCACGGTCCTCACACCCCATCCCAAAGAGTTTGAGCGGCTTTCAGGTCCTGCGGTCAATGGTTACGTCAGGGTACACAAAGCCATGGAATTTGCCCAAAAATACAGGGTGGTCGTGGTCCTGAAAGGTGCCCATACTGCCATTGCTACACCGGCAGGGGAGGTGTGGTTCAATATGACCGGGAACCCGGGGATGGCTACGGCCGGCAGCGGAGATGTCCTGACAGGTATCGTCCTTTCCCTGCTGGCACAAAGATATCCGGCGACCGAAGCCGCTATGGCCGGGGTCTTCCTCCATGGCCTGGCGGGTGATATAGCCCGGGATGAAAAAGGAGAAGAAGCCCTGATCGCCTCCGATATCATTGACAACCTGGGCAAAGCTTTCCTGAAAGTAAAAAAACACTGACCCAACATCTGCACTCTGAACTGTGAACTTTGAACTTTGAACTTTGAACTGTGAACTGTGAACTGTGAACTCTGAACTAAAAACCACCTTATGAAGACCAGGATCCTTAGTATATTTTTTATCGCTTTATTCCTTTCTTCCTGTCATGCACCGCAGGAAGTGCAGACCACAGTGGCTCCCTATAAGGCCGGGGCCGGGACAGCCGGGAAGATCCTGTATGCGTTGCCCAGGACCTCCCTGGTGGTGCGCGTGACGGCCGTAAAGAACATATATGTGCCCGGCCCGTTCCGGGCCTATTCCGAGAAGTATCTCGGCATCAAGCCTTATGTGACCAAAGCACGTACCCGATGGACACTGGAGCAAGCAGAATTATCTTCTTTCAGGGAACCCGATCCTGAAAAATATTTCGTTATCACCACCAGCGGGATACTGGCGGAGAATGCCCTGACGATGACAAAGAACGGTCTTATCCTGGATCCGGCAGCCTGTCCGCCTCAGGACGAGCCGGCTTATCAGGTGACCCATGATGAACCAGACGGTAAACCCTATTTTACCGATCTTTCCGTAAAAAGGAATTTTTACGAAAAAGCAGATACCGTTTATCGCACCATGATGCAGGATACCGGTTTTGTACGCGTGCCTGTGGTGCAGAAGAACTATGAGAAAAAGACCCTGGACCAGAAGGCCGAGGAAGCGGCCAATTTCATCATTAAGATCCGCAAACGGCGGTTCAAGCTGATGGCCGGACAGTATGATGTGTACCCTAAAGACGAGGCACTGGAATTTGCCGTGAAAGAGATGACCCGTCTGGAGAATGAATACCTGGCTCTGTTCACCGGGGAAAAGGTTTCCCAGAAATGGTATTACCGTTTTATCATTACGCCGGAGGATGCTTCCAAACAACCGGTTCTCTTCAAGCTCTCGCCGGAAACGGGGATATGCAATACGGCTGGTTGTGAGGGTATCCCGGTCTATCTGCAATATACTGTCCCGGAAAGTACGGTATCAGGGAAGTTATCTACACAGGGGGGCGTGCTGCACGATACGCTGATCTACCGGATCCCGGCCCTGACAAATGTGCGTGTGGTATACAGTGACCGGGTGCTGGCAGAAAAACATATACCCGTCTGCCAGTTCGGACCTGAGGTCGGATTACCGGCCCGGGTGATCCTGCCGGAGAAAAAATGATCTACTTTTTGATCTCGCTCACAAAATTCTTCTGGTAGTCCTGCCAGGAGGTGGTTTTGTATGCGTTGGTGGCAAAATACTGGAGGATGGGTTCCAGGCCATCGGCAGTGAAATATCCCGGGACTACCGTAAGCAACTGTAACTTTTCGTCCAGGTAAGCTACCGACGGAAATGCCAGCTTGCCCTGCAACAGCGCCACGGCCAGCTGGTGGGTGGTTCTCCCTCCATTGGTCTCACTGACAAATTTATGTCCGGCAAATTCCACGGGCTCTTTGGACTCGGCATTGAACTTGACCGGATAGAACTTGGTGTTCAGTATCTTGGCAATGACCGGATTTTTGTAAGTGGTCTGGTCCATTTTCTTACACCATCCGCACCAGTCAGTGTATACATCAATATAAAATTTGCGGGGTTCTTTTTTGTTCAGCTCCTGGGCCTGCTGGATCGTCAGCCATTTTACACCGTCCTCCTGTGCCATGCCGTATCCCAGAAAAACAAGAAGGATCCCGAATGTAACGAACGCTCTTTTCATCTTAACTCTGTTATCAATTATACCTTTAAATTTTCTCCCGAAATATATTTTTACATTTGGATTGCAAAGATATAAATATTTAATTATTTGGATTTGTTCTACCCGGATTACGCATTAGGAAGCTAAGATTAGCTGTACTAATGCGTTTAGCCGGGTAAACCCCGATTTAGGAATTCACGGTTTTGGTGGAGAAACAAAACCGATGAAGTCTTTAATCGATCAGCAATAAAAAGCGCTTGCGATTTTCTATTGCTGATTCTGGGTTCAAAATTAATTGTTCGCAAATATCATACCGTCGGGGGAAATTTTTTACTTTTACGGAAAATTGAACCACCGGATCCACGGAACATATTTCCGGTGTCATAAATAAAAACTAAACAGGAGGCATATTATGAGCAAAGAGATCTTAAATCTGGAACCCAAAGAGGTTTGGAAACATTTTTATGAGTTAACACAAATACCCCGTCCGTCCAAAAAAGAGGAGAAAGTCATTGCGTTCATGAAAGAGTTCGGTGAACGTCTGGGACTGGAAACCATCGTGGATGAGGTAGGCAACGTGATCATCCGCAAACCGGCCACGCCGGGGATGGAGAACCGCAAGGGGGTGATCCTGCAGGGGCACCTGGATATGGTGCCGCAGAAGAACAATGATGTGGATCATGATTTTAAGAAGGATCCCATAGATGCCTATGTTGATGGGGAGTGGGTCACTGCCAAAGGCACTACGCTGGGGGCCGATAACGGGATCGGGGTGGCTGCCGCCATGGCTGTTCTTGAGTCCAAAGACCTGCAACACGGTCCCGTGGAGGCGCTTTTTACCATTGATGAAGAGACCGGGATGACGGGCGCTTTCGGGTTGAAACCTGATGTCCTTCAGGGAGAGATCCTGATCAATCTGGACTCTGAAGACGAAGGGGAATTGTATGTAGGTTGTGCCGGCGGTACCAATGCCAATCTCTTTTATAAATATAAGGAAGAGGCAGTGCCTGCCGGGCACGTGGGATACAAAATCTCCCTGACCGGTCTGAAAGGGGGACATTCAGGGGTGGATATCGCCCTCGAACGGGGCAATGCCAACAAATTACTGAACCGTGTCCTGTGGACCGCTGCGCGGGCTTATGGGATACGCATAGCGGATATGAAAGGCGGGGACCTGCGCAATGCCATCCCGCGGGAGGCTTATGCCGTGGTGACCGTGCCGGAAGATAATTCGGAAGCTTTTGTAAAATACATAGCTGAAATGGAGCAGGTGCTGCGGGATGAGCTGAGCTCTGCAGATCCCGGGGTTACCGTGGCTGCCGAACGTACCGAGACCCCTGCCACGGTCATGGATACGGCATCGCAGGAAAAGATCCTGGATGCACTGTATGCCAGCCCGCACGGGGTGATCCGTATGAGCACCGACATGGAGGGACTGGTAGAGACCTCCAACAATGTAGCCGTGGTACGTATGTCCAATGGCACGTTCGAGGAGCTGTGCCTGTTGCGCAGCTCGGTGGATACGGCACGGGAAGACCTGAAAAATGTGTTCAGCAGCATTGCCTCCCTGGCAGGGGGCGAGGTGACCTTCGACGGAGAATATCCCGGCTGGAAACCCAATATGGCTTCGCCCATCCTGAAAGAGATGCGTGAGATCTACAACAACCGGTTCGGGAAGATCCCCGAGATCAAGGCCATCCATGCCGGTCTGGAGTGTGGACTGCTGGGAGGGGTATATCCCGGACTGGACATGATCTCTTTCGGTCCTACGATCCGTTATCCCCACTCTCCCGACGAAAAAGTAAATATCGCTTCGGTGCAGAAATTCTGGGATTTTCTGGTGGAAACCCTTAAACATGTGCCTGAAAAAGCCTGATAAATAACCTGAAAAAAAAGAGAGCTGCCCTCCGGGGACAGCTCTCTTTTTTTATTTACGAAAAGGATGAAAGGGAAATTGGCCGGACCGTTAACTGCAGCGATCCTATTATGGAGCATGGGAACGGCGTGGGGACAGGTGTCTTCAGCAGGGGAGGATCACAACAAGCAGGATCCGGCCGATACTGTGAAGGCGCTTTCCTTTTCGGACAAAATGGAGAGAACCATTGAAGGGATCTTCAAATATGCTCCCTTACCGGCTTTGGGGTATTCTGTCGAAACAAGCTGGGAGTTTGGTCTGGTAAAGTACAATGCTTTTAAAATACCTTCTGCTGCGTTACCCGATTCACTGGTCAAAAACTCCATGGTACAGGTGGCAGGGACCTATTCCCTGAATAAGCAATACGATTTTTCCATCGACCTGGATCTGATGCATGGAGCCAACCGCTGGAATACGCAGTTTAATTTTAGTGTAAGGGGGTTCCCTTCTCTTTATTTTGGCGTGGGTAATTATACCCACAAGGAGGATGCTATATTGATCGATCTCAGGAACTTTGAGATCTCCCCCGGGGTAAATTATGCTTTTTGGGGCAGGAACTTCATAGGCCTGAGACTGATCCTGAACAATTATACCCGGGTAGCTCCTCTGGACAGCGTGCCGGATGATACTTATTATCGTGCCAACGAAGGACTGGAATCGGGCCTGGGGGTCCGGTATATTTTTGATTCACGGGATAACCGCGTGAAAAGTGAGAAAGGGCTTTACCTTTTTACATCCCTGGATGTTATGGGGAAATACCTGGGGAGTGATTTCGGTTTCCATACATTTACAGTTGACTTGCGGGGATTTGTCTCTCCCTGGACCAAAGTGACACTGGCGGCGCAGTTATTCACCCGCATTCAAGGGGGAGATGTGCCTATCCAATCCCTGGCATTTGTGGGAGGCAACCATCATCTCAGGGGGTTTTACGGACGCCGCTTCCGGGATAAAAGCTCTTTTCTGTTACAGGGAGAGGTGCGTTTCCCCATATTCTGGCTGTTTTCGGGAGTGGTATATGGCGGCATGGGGCAGGTAGCCCCCCGTTACGGAGAACTGCGGTGGAACGGCTTTCATTATGGCGGGGGTGGTGGGTTGCGTATTCTGTTTGATAAGGCTTCCCGCTCGGCTGTCCGGCTTGATATGAGTTTCTCGAACGAAGGTCATACTTTTTTTCTGGGCTTCGGGGAAGCGTTTTGAATCCTGCCTGCGTCCCGCCTCCGGTAAGATCACCGGCACGATCACTCAGGGACATGGGGACTACGTCGGGCAAGGGATGAATAACGTGAGTTGTCCGGAAACGAGGTTATACGGATTTTTCAGGGAATCAAAAAAAAATGTATTTTTAGTGTTTAATCTGTGAATGTTTTTCAGTACAGGACAAAAAGTTTAAAGTTGATTAGATATAGACTTAGGTTATTCCTTATATATTTGGTACAATGAGAAAAATTATTGGTTCCGGTTCACTGTTTTTGCTCCTTGTTCTGGGAGCAGCGGCTCAACAGCAGGGTAATGTTGCTGTTACAGGTGACGATTATGCCCGTGCTGCGAAATTCCTTTCGGGAAATACTTTCTCTCTGGTGAAGAATATGAGCATCCGGCCGGTCTGGATCGATAAGGATCTTTTCTGGTACAGGCACGATGTGGAGGGCGGAACGGAGTTCCTCCTGGGAAATGCCCGCAAAAGATCAGTACAGCGGGCTTTTGACCATGAGAAACTGGCTGCAGCCCTTTCGGATACGCTGGGAAAAGAATACGATCCTTTGAAGCTGCCTTTTTACAGGATCACCTTCTCAGATGACCTGCATGAGATCACTTTTCGTGTCAGATCCGGAGAATTTGTATGGAACCGGCAGACGAACCGTTTGTCCGTGAAAAAGGATACCGGGGATCAGGAGCAGGGAAAGAAAGAAGCTGTCGCCACGGGATGGAATGCTTCCTACATGAGGAGCAACTATGTGAAATCCCCGGACGGGAAATACGGTGCATTCATCCGTGACTATAACCTGTGGGTGCGTGATCTGGAAAGCGGCAAAGAGACGCAGCTGACCACTGAGGGTGTGAAAGATTTCGGATATGCCACTGACAATGCAGGCTGGAGGCACAGTACACGGCCGGTATTGCTCTGGTCGCCCGATTCCAGAAAGATCGCCACTTTCCGGATGGATGAGCGTGGTGTGGGGAT
>WFRO01000022.1 GCA_015486475.1 Bacteroidales bacterium | reverse complement strand
TTTCACCCATCCTTCCTTGCCTGCCCCCGGCGGGGTCCAGTCGATGTAGATATACTCTCCCGGCAGGCGTTTGCTCTCCTCGGCAGCCACACGGAAGGTCTGGGAGGCGCGGTCCAGCTCGCCCAGGGCATAGCGCATGGGCTTGCCCGACTCCTGCGCCAGCACACGTGCCAGCCGCTCCCGGTCACTCTTCAGGGCATCGGAGATCTGTGATAGGATCTCATAACGCCGGTACACCGGCAGGGCAGCCATCTCCTCCTCTGCAGCCAGTCCGGCCGTGATGGCCTCCTCCAGCTCAGCAGCCCCGGCCAGCCACGTCGTGGCAAAGACCTCTCCGTTATAGGGGTTGGTCACGGGCAACGGAGTGTCTGTGGTACGGAACTCCCCCGCCACATAGATCTTATATTCTTCCATGGCTTTTGTTTTTGAACAAAGTTAGTAAAAAGTTCAGAGTTCATGGTTCATAGTTCGTAGTTCATAGTTCATAGTTCAGGTTTAAATCTTCCCCTATACTTTTCGGACTCTTCCACTTTTTTCACTCTTCGACTTATTCCTTCTATCTTTGTCCCAAAATCCGGCGATGGACCTGAAGAAAAAATACTGGCAATGGATCCTGCTGCTGCTGATCTCGATGATCTGGGGCAGTTCTTTCATCCTGATGAAAAAAGGGCTGCGCTCTTACAGCTCTGTGCATGTGGCGTCGCTGCGTCTTTTCATTGCCTGGCTCATTTTCCTGCCGGTGACGCTGGCCCGTCTCCGGAAGATACGCCGGCAGCACTGGCAGTGGCTGATCATCTCCGGCATCATCGGCAACCTCATCCCGGCCAATCTCTTCACCCTGGCGCAGACCCACATCGACAGCTCGCTTGCCGGCATCCTCAATTCCCTGACCCCCCTCTTCACGCTGATCATCGGTCTGCTCTTTTTCCGCAGCCATGTGCTGCTGGTCAACATCCTGGGGCTGCTGCTCGGGCTGGCCGGGGCCGCCGGCCTGATCTACGACCACAGCGTCGACCTGGCCCACCAGGCCAACCTCTACGGGCTCTTCATCGTCCTGGCCACCGTGCTGTACGGCATCAACGTCAATATCCTTAAATACAAGCTGGCCGATCTGGACGGCATCACGCTGGTGGCCAGCATCTTTTTCATCATCGGGCCGCTGGCCGGGCTCACCCTCCTTTTCACCGGCTTTCCTGAGGTGATCAGGGAGCAGGGTATTATCTGGCACGACATGGGATACATAGTCCTGCTCTCCCTGCTGGGGTCGGTGATCGCTGTCACCCTTTTCAATATCCTGCTGAAATACATCTCTGCCATCTTTGCCTCGTCGGTCACTTATATCATACCGGTCTTTGCCATCCTGTGGGGCGTCGCCGACGGAGAGAGTCTCTCCGCCGACCAGATTCTCTGGATATTTGTTATTTTTACAGGCGTCTACCTCGTCAATAAACAAAAACTGGTTCAAGTATAAGGGCAATGATGAAAAAAAAGGCTGTTTTCCTTTTACTCCTGGCCGGCGCCGTACTGCTGAGCCTTCCCTTTTACCGCTCTTTCTCCGGCATTGTGCTGTTCATTGCCTGGGTGCCCCTGCTTTTTGTGGAGGATCATTTCACACAGCATAAAGACCGGTACCGTTCCGGACGGGTCTTCCTCCTTTTCTGGCTCACTTTCCTGGTGTGGAACCTGATGACCATCTACTGGATCTGGAACGCCACCATCCCCGGCGCTATCGCTGCCTATATCATCAACAGTTTCCTGATGGCCGTGGTGATCTGGCTGGTCCATGTGGTTCACCGCAATCTGGGCGACAGGATGGGCCATTTTGCTTTCCTGGTGATGTGGACCGCTTATGAGCACTATTATCTGAACATACAGATCAACTTCCCCTGGCTCCTCCTGGGCAACGGTTTTGCCAAGGACATTTTTCTGGTACAGTGGTATGAGTTCACCGGTGTTCTGGGAGGCACGTTCTGGGTTCTTTTCATCAATCTGCTCATCTTCATTATTTTGAAGCATTATGTACAAACGTGGTCCCTGCGGGGTAAATATTTCGAGCTGGGCCTGCTGATCCTGCTCCTGGCCGTGCCCATCACCTGGTCACTCATCCGTTACAACACGATCCGTGACAAGGGACAGGCGGTAGAGGTGGTGGTCGTTCAACCCAATATTGATCCTTACACGGACAAGTTCTCCGGTCTCTCCAACGATGAACAGCTAAGCATCATCCTTCACCTGGCCGACTCGCTGGTCACCCCCCATACCGATTATGTGGTAGCGCCGGAAACGGCCCTGAACGACGGGATCGTGGAGAATGACCTGTCACGCAGCAGGAGCATACGCCGCATACGTGCTTTTGTCAGGAGACATCCCCGGGTCAAATTTGTCACGGGAGCCACCACCTGGCGTTTCTACCCGCCGGGGCCCCAGCCCACGCCCACCGCCCGCAAAAGGAGCAACGGCACCTGGGAAGACATCTTCAATTCAGCCCTGCAGATCGACACCACCGCCACCATACAGATCTACCACAAATCCAAGCTGGTGGTAGGGGCCGAGATGATGCCCCATCCCAAGCTGCTGCGGCCCCTGCTGGGAGATTACCTCATCGACCTGGGAGGCAGTCTGAGCGGCTACGGCACCCAGAAAGAACGCACCCCCCTGGTATCACCGGACAGCACCCTCAGGGTGGGAGTGGCCGTCTGCTATGAGTCGATCTTCGGGGAATATGTGACCGGTTATGTCAGGGAAGGCGCCAACCTGCTGTTCATCATTACCAACGACGGCTGGTGGGGTGATACGCCCGGCTATTTCCAGCACAGGACCTACGCCAGTCTGCGCGCTGTCGAGACACGCCGCAGCCTGGCCCGCTCGGCCAACACCGGCATCTCCTGTTTCATCGACCAGAAAGGCAAAGCCACACAGCTCACTCAGTGGTGGACGCCCAACGTGATCCGTGGCACTATCCACGCCAACGACCAGATGACCTTCTATACCCGGCATGGCGACTATATAGGCCGGGTAAGCGATTTCTTTGCGATCATCCTGATCCTCTATGTCATCGCCTACCGGCTGATGAACAGGAAGAAAGTTCGTGGTTCGTAGTTCGTGGTTCGTGGTTCGTGGTTCGTGGTTGAAAAAAGGGTAGTCGATTGACGGAGGAAATGTTTACTTTTGCATCATTCAGGCACAAAAATAAAAAGGAGGAGAGATATGATCACCATCACAGGTTATGACCTCACCATTGAGGATGTGGTCCGGGTAGCCAGGCATCACGAAGAGGTAAAATTACACCCCGAAGCTGTTGAAAGGATACGGGTCTGCCGGCGTATGCTGGAAAAGAAGATCGAAGCGCACGAGATCATGTACGGTGTCAACACCGGCATCGGCGAGTTCTCCGAGGTGATCCTCAACGACGAGCAGATCAAGGAGTTTCAGAAATATCTTATTTACAACCATGCCGCCGGCATTGGCGAGGCGGCCCCCGAGGAGCATGTGCGTGCCGCCATGCTGGGGCGCATCAACGTGCATGCCCATGGTAATTCGGGCTGCCGTCCCGAGATCACGCTCACCCTGGTGGAGATGCTCAACAAGGGGGTGACGCCTTATGTATGCCGCAAGGGCTCGGTAGGCGCTTCGGGCGATCTGGCTCCCATGGCGCAGATCGCCCTGCTGATGATGGGAGAAGGGAAAGCTTTCTACCGCGGGGAGCTGATGGAAGGCCATGAGGCCATGGCGGCTGCCGGTATCGCCATCCCTGGCCTGCAGGCGCGCGACGGCCTGGCCACCATCAACGGCTCCAATTTCCTTACGGGCATGAGCGCTCTTTTCCTCTATGATGCGACCCGCTGGCTCAAGCAGGCCGAGATCGCTGCGGCCATGTCGCTGGAGGCGCTCAAGGCCAACATGGGGCCTTACGCACCCCGTCTGCATGAGGCCCGCGGCTTCAAAGGGGCCATACGCAGCGCCCTCGCCATACAGAAACTGATCCACGGCGGAGACCTGGAGAGTGGCAAAGTGAAGCACCGTGTGCAGGATGCTTACTCCATGCGCTCGACGCCCCAGGTCATCGGTACTGCCCACGACGCCCTGGCCTGGGCCCGCAGCCAGGTGGAGACCGAGCTCAACGGCGTGGGCGACAACCCTGTCTTCTTCCCTGAGGATGACACCCAGATCTCCGGCGCCAATTTCCAGGGCACACCCGTCTCGCTGCCCATGGACATGGCCGGCACCGCCATCACCATGGTGTGCGTCATGTCGGAGAGACGCATGAACCGTCTCAACAACCCCGCCCTGAGCGCCGGCCTGCCGCCATTCCTGACCAGGGGCGCCGGCATGTTCTCGGGCCTCATGCTCAGCCAGTACACCGCCGACATGCAGATCGTCGAACAGCGCATCCTCTCGGCCCCCGCCAGCATACAATCGATACCGGCAGCCGCCGACCAGGAGGACTTTGTCTCCATGGGCATGAACACCGCCCTGAAGAACAACCAGATCCTCGACAATGCGTATGGCATCCTCGGCATAGAGTTCATGGCCGCCGCACAAGCCCTCGACTTCCGCGATTACAAGTTCGGGAAAGGGGTCACCAAAGCCAAAGAGGTGGTGCGCCGCCATGTCGACTTCCTGGATATTGACCGGCCCCTGCATACCGACCACAACACCATGAAAGAGGTGGTGAAGTCATGCGAGATCCTCGAAGAGGTAGAAAAAGAGGTGGGACCGCTGGACTGACAGAACAAAAAGAGAGGGATATCGTATGACATCCCTCTCCTTCACCTACTCAATCCAAAACCAAACCTAGAACTTATGAGGCGGAGGATTGTCCCTGCGCTGACGCTCCCGCAGCTGCCGCAGCAGGAAAACAGTGAACTGATTCTCCGCCCTGTATAATCTGAGCACTTTCTGTGCCGGTAGCACTTCCAGGAACTTTTTATTGTACTCTACCAGCAGGTCGGCCTGCTTCTGTTCCAGAGCAACATATTCACCTGCGATCTTTGCAGCCTCCTTGTCGGTCAGAGTGGATTCCTTCGAAGAATAATCCCGCACCAGCTGGACCTTCTGCTTTTCGAGTTTCATTTTTTTATCCCGGTACTCATTGTACACGGGCCAGAATTTCTGAGCTTCCTCAGGTGTCAGCTGCAGCCGCTCGGTGATGAAAGCCACCCGCTGCGCATTTAGTCGTTCGGCACGCGACGGGTTCTGTTGTGCCTGCACAGGCACCGCCGCGAGCGAGACAAAGAAAAGACAGGCGATCAATGTAAATGTTGTTTTCATAACGGAAAGATTTTAATACAATTCAGCCAGTAAAGATTCGTCCACGCCCTCATTCACCAGGTAATCTATGATCTGGTCATCATCCTGGGTCACAGCGGACATTTCGGGAAGGATATTTTCCTCCTCCATAAAGTCATAGAGGGTCTGTTCGTTGAAATCTCCGGATATCAGATAAGCCGTCACGTTAGCGGTCGCTCTCCCTTCCCGGGCCGATCTGTTACGTTCCTGAAGGAGCAGAAAGCCGGTAACAAAAAGAAGGGTTATAACCGCCGCTGCTGCCAGCGAGAGGATCCTTCGCCTGTGCTTATGCGCCACCGGCACGGATGCAGGCACCTCTCCCCTGCGGATCTTCTCCATCACCCTCCCCGGCAGCTCATCAAAATAGCTGTCCGGCACCCGGAAACCTCCGTTTTCTCCTATGTCCCTGAGAACACGATCCATATCTTCTTTTTTCTTTTTCATCTTTACACTCTTTTGACTGCGCTGATCTTAAAAAGTTTAATCCCGGGATAAAGATTCTTCGATCTTTTTCACGGCATGATGATAGGAAGCCTTCAGCGCTCCCACCGAAGTGTTCAGTATTTTCGACATCTCTTCATATTTCATGTTGTCGAAATACTTCATATTGAATACCAGCCGTTGCTTTTCAGGCAGGCGGATGAGCGCTTTCTGCAGTTTTTCGGCGATGACATCCCCCGAGAAGTACTCATCGCTCTCGAGGGTCTCTTCCATCTCTTGCTCATAACCCGACCAGGGCAGGAAACTGCTCCTTTTTTGCTTTTTCAGGAAGGTCAGCGCTTCGTTGGTAGCGATACGGTACAGCCAGGTGAACAGTTCGGAGCCTCCTCGGAAGCTGTCCAGGTGATTCCATACTTTTATAAAAGTGTTTTGCAGGACATCGTCGGTATCCTGGTGGGAAATGACCATACGCCGGATATGCCAGTAGAGCTTGTGCTGGTATTTTTCCATGAGGCGGGTAAAAGCAAGCTCGCGTGTGGCAGGATCCGAAAAAAGAGAAAGAAGCTCTTTATCCGTATATTTTTCCAAGGATATCCTGTTTTATACTTTGACGGCCGCGGGAAGAAAAAGTTTAATCCGGATCAGAAAAACCGGATCGTCAGGCTCTGTCCGCTCTCCAGTTTGAACTTCTTCTCCCTGGTATATTCTATGCTTTTGGAATATCTGGGGCGATACACTACAATATAATTCCCGGGCAGCAGGTTGAGGGACTGGAGCGTCACATTCTCCTTAAGATTGGTCACCCATTCCTGTCCGTTGGGGGTCAATTGATAGAGGCTGCCATAACCTTCTTTGGGGAAGAAGATGTTGACCAGGCCGGGCTGCGGGATCTCAACGGTGGTGGTGGTGCTCTGCTTGATCTCCACCGTCACCTTCATCCTTGGCAGCACCAGTACGTTAATATCATACTTACCGGTGATATACCTCTCTTTGTCATTGATCTTCTGCACATTGACAATATCCTTCCCGTTGTGACGCCGCACCACGACCATGTTGTCGCGGAAAGTATTGGAAGAGGTCACTTTCAGGCTTCCCTGCGGAGCATCCACAGGGATGATCGTATGCTTGCGGGGATATACGCGGATGCTGTCGACCGTTACCGGAGGGAGGGTGTTCACCACCAGACGGTAGGTGACCAGCGGGTCGAGGTAGATGGTATCGGGATTGCCCCGGTTGTTAATGGTCTGGTAAAAGTTGGCCATTACCTTGCCTGAGACCATGTCGTAGAAGGTCATGTTCACGTTGGTCTCGGTGGGATTGCCGTAGCTGTCGAGCAGGTTCACCTGCGCCGTGGTCCGGTTGAGGGCTTCGCGGATCACCACCTTGAGCACATTGTTGAACTCCTTCTCATCGGCAGCGTCGTAATAACGCCCGACGCAGTTGTATGTCTTGCGGAATGCCGGGTCCTCGCCGATCCCGATGACAAAGGGACGCAGAATGATCCCTTTTTTCTGGAGATCACGCGAGACAGCACAGGGATCGCCGTCACAGGCCTCTATGCCGTCGGTGATGAGCACGATCACATTGCGGCAGTTGTCACAGGGGGGGAAATCTTTCGGCGCCAGCGCCAGCGACCGCGCTATGGGCGTGGTACCCTTGGGGATGAGGTAACTCAGTATATTTTTGATGGCGGCGGCATTGTTGGGCCTGAAAGGCACCTCCAGGCGGCTGTCGGAACAGTCCTGGGGGGGCACGGGACTCTGATGTCCGAAGACCCGCAGTGCCATCTCCACATGCCGCACATGCTGCAGACTGTCCACCGTGGAGGCAAGGAACTGGCGGGCAATGTTGATCTTCTTATCGCTGTTCCATTTCCCCGACATGCTCTTGGAACAATCGAAAATGAACAGGATCCGTGTAAGCGGCGGCT
Source organism: Bacteroidales bacterium (assembly GCA_015486475.1). Classification (GTDB taxonomy): domain Bacteria; phylum Bacteroidota; class Bacteroidia; order Bacteroidales; family VadinHA17; genus DRPN01. The sequence continues at coordinate 995 of WFRO01000022.1, read as the reverse complement.
CAGGCTTCTTCTTCAACGGGATCTGCGAAAAGAGGGCTGGTCCTGAAACAAAAAGGAGTAAAAACAGGATGAAGACCTTCTTTTTCCCCAGACGTATCGTGAAAATATCCATACCAAACAAATATATGGTATAAAGTTACGAAAAATGTTTTTCTCTGACCACGTACCCTTAACTACTAACTACGAACTAATAACTACGAACCACGAACTACGAACTACGAACTACGAACTATTTTATATTTTTGTAACTTAATCAAATCATGTATCATGAGTCTGCAATGCGGCATCATCGGTCTGGCCAACACGGGCAAGACAACTCTTTTTAACTGTATGTCCAGCACCCGGGCGGAGGTCTCGGACTTTGCTTTCGGATCGCGCAAGACCAACATCGGCACCATCCAGGTACCCGACCCGCGTCTTTACGAGCTGGAGAAATTCCAGCCCACCGAGAAGATCATCCCTGCCACGATGGAGGTGCTCGATATCCCCGGCCTGACGAAAGGCTCCAGCCAGGGGGAGGGGGTGGGCAACCAATTCCTGGCCGACATACGCAACTGCGACGCCCTGATCCATGTGTTGCGGTGTTTCGATGATGATAACCTGCCGCATATCGAAGGCTCGGTGGATCCCGTCAGAGACAAGGAGATCGTCGACTTCGAGCTGCAGGTGAAAGACCTGGAGTCGGTGGAGAAACGCACCGAAAAGCTGAAGAAACAGGTGAAAACCGGCGATAAGGAAGCCCGCTTTGCCTTGGAGGTGATGGAGAAAGTAAAGACCCATCTGGAGGATTACCAGCCGTTGCGCACGCTTTCTCTCACTCCCGACGAGAAGAAGGTGGTGGGCGAGCTCTTCCTGCTGACCATGAAGCCGGTATTGTATGTCTGCAATGTAGATGAAGCCTCTGCCGTCAGTGGCAATGCATACGTCAACAAGGTGCGGGAGGCCATCAGTGGCGAGGAGTCAGGGCTCCTGGTCATCGCCGGCGCCATGGAGGC
>WFRO01000021.1 GCA_015486475.1 Bacteroidales bacterium | reverse complement strand
ACACGCGAAGCGGTGCGGGCCCGGATGAGAAGTCAGATGAGCGAGCGGGAGAGACAACAACGTGCCGGCCATACGATCGTCAACGACGGACGGCGGATGGTGGTACCACAGGTGGTCAGGATCCATGAACGACTTGTGAAGAAGGTGGAACATTTAACCGGACAATGATATGGGAAAATGGGGAAAATGGATAGGAGGCGGTCTGGGATGGGCGTTGCTGGGACCGCTGGGCGGTATCCTGGGGTTTGTACTGGGATCGGTGCTCGACGGGGCACAGCAGGCAGAGTTGCCGCCACGCACTACGCCGGGTGATTTTTCTGTCAGCCTGCTGGTGCTCCTGGCAGCGGTGATGAAAGCCGACGGGACCGTGAAAAAGTCGGAGCTCGACTATGTTAAGCAATACCTGGTACGCTCGATGGGTCAGGCCCGGGCCCGCGAAGCCGTGCATATGCTGCGTGATATCCTGAAACAGAACATCCCGGTGGTGGATGTGAGCCGCCAGATCAGAAAATACCTTGACTACCCCGGACGACTGCAGCTGCTGCACCTGCTCTATGGCCTCTCAGGCGCCGACGGGCAGTTCCATCCCAAAGAGCTGGAGATGATCGGCGTGATCGCTGAGAACCTGGGCGTTACCGAAGCCGATCATAAGTCCATACGGTCGATGTTCGTGCCCGATACCAATGCGGCCTACAAGGTGCTGGAGATCGATCCTTCGGCCACCGATGAGGAGGTCAAGAAAGCTTACCGCCGGATGGCCGTCAAATACCATCCCGACAAAGTGACTTACCTGGGCGAGGAGTACCAGAAGTCGGCCAAGGAGAAATTCCAGAAGATCCAGGAGGCCTACGAACAGATACGTAAGGAAAGAGGGATGAAGTGATATTTTTATGTAGATTTGTGGCTCGGTTATTGAGGATGATCATAAAATTGCAAAATAAAACGAACAAGACATGGATCTGAAGGATATCATGGCCATAGCCGGCAAGCCGGGATTGTATAAATTCGTGGCCCAGGGGCGCAACGCCATCATCGTGGAACAGATAGAGACGGGGAAGCGGACCAGCGCTTTTTCTCACGAGCGGATCAACTCGCTCGAAGAGATCACCGTCTTCACGGACGACGAGGACATGCCCCTGAAAGATGTGTTCAAAGCCCTTCATGAAAAGGAGGACGGCAAAGAAAGCATCTCCCCCAAATCGGACAACAACACCCTGAAAGAATATTTCGGCGAGGTGGTGCCCGACTACGACCGGGAGCGGGTGTATGTCTCGGACATCAAAAAGATCCTGGGCTGGTACAATATCCTGCAGAAAGCGGACATGCTCTCTTTTGAAGAAGAGGAAGAGGAGAAAAAAGAAGAGACCGAAGCCCCCAAAGAAGAGGCTCCCGCAAAGGATGAAAAAGAAGAAAAGAAACCTGAAGAGTGACCTCTCTGTTCACTCTGAACTCTGAACTTAGAACTCTGAACCAATGAATACCGGAAAATCATTCAGGATCGTCCGGCTGGAGCGTCGTTTCCTGCCGGCAGAGATGAAGATCACTTCCTGGCAGGATGTAAAGCCCTGGTTTGATAATCTTGAGCAGCGGGAGATCGGCGACAGGGCGGCCCTGGAGCAGTGGCTGGCCGACCGCAGCGAGCTGGCCTTCGTGCTGGAGGAGGAGCTGGCCTGGCGTTACATACGTATGAACTGCCATACCGATCGCGAGGACTATGCCAAAGCTTTCAACCTTTTTGTCTCGGAGATAGAGCCGGAGATCGCCCGCCGCAGCGACCGTCTCGACAGCAAACTGCTGGCGCATCCCCTGGCCGGCAGCCTCGACGGCAGCCGTGACTATGGCGTGATGATGCGTGTCATACGCAACCGCAAACGCCTCTTCCGCGATGAGAACGTGCCGCTGCAGGCCGAGCTGCAGGTGCTGGAACAGGACTACGGGAAGATCGCCTCACAGATGACCGTCACCATAGAAGGGGAGGAGATGACCCTCCAGCAGGCCTCCAACTACCTGCGCGAGCCACAGCGGGAGCTGCGCAAAGAGGCTTTCCTGAAGATCCGTGAGCGGCGCTATGCCGACGCCGGCCGCCTGCACGATCTTTTCGATAAGCTGGTGGAGAAAAGGACCACGATCGCGAAGAACGCTGATTTTGCCGACTACCGAGACTACCGCTTTGCCGAGCTGGGACGCTTTGACTACACCGTGGAAGACTGTGAGACCTTCCAGGAGTCGATACGCACCACCGTCATGCCGCTGGTGGAGCGGCTGCACCGCCGCCGTATGGAGCAGATGGGGCAGGAGGTGCTGAAGCCCTGGGACCTGGAGCACGACCCCCTGGGACGGCCGCCGCTGCGTCCTTTCCGGGATGTGAAGGAGCTGACGGAGAAAGCCGCCCGAGCCTTCGACCGCATCAACCCCCGCTTCGGCGAATTGCTCCGCACCATGGAACGTGAGGGTTACCTCGACCTCGACTCCCGTAAGAACAAAGCCCCCGGCGGGTTCAACTACCCCCTCTACGAGAGCAACCTGCCTTTCATCTACATGAACGCCACGGGCAACCTGCGCGACCTCGAGACCATCTTCCACGAGGGAGGCCATGCCATACACTCCTGGCTGAGCAGCCACATACGCATCATCGAGCACAAGGAGCTGCCCTCGGAGGTGGCCGAGCTGGCCTCGATGTCGATGGAGCTGATCTCCATGGGCACATGGGATATTTTCTTCCCCGACGGGGAGGAACTGCAGCGGGCCCGCCGCGAACAGCTCGAAGGGATCATACGCATCCTCCCCTGGATCGCGGCCATCGACAAGTTCCAGCACTGGCTCTACACCCATCCCGGTCACGGCCACGGGGAGCGTGATGCGCAGTGGACAGCCATCATGCGTGAGTTCTCCTCGCCGCTGGTCGACTGGAGCGGCTACGAGCATTTCCTGGCCACCGGGTGGCAGGGACAGCTGCACCTGTTCGAGGTGCCTTTCTACTATATCGAGTACGGGATCTCACAGCTGGGCGCCCTGGCCGTGTGGAAGAACTACCGGAAAGACCCGGAGCAGGCCCTGCGGCAGTATGAGGAGGCCCTCAGCCTCGGCTACTCCCGCCCCATTCCGGAGATCTACCGGACCGCCGGCATCCGCTTCGACTTCAGCGAAAACTACGTGAAAAGCCTGATGGAGTTTGTAGCCGGAGAGCTGGGGATATAGTTCGTAGTTCATAGTTCATAGTTCATAGTTCATAGTT
>WFRO01000020.1 GCA_015486475.1 Bacteroidales bacterium | reverse complement strand
TCATGCCACCAGAAATCACGGTCGGTCTCCATGTAACATTCATCCACGTTTATCCGCTTCACCGTGATACACACCTCAATGCTCGGAGAGCGTTTCATGGCATCGTTGGCGATCTTTTTCAGCACCACCTTCTTCCCACGGCGGTATCCTCCGTCGGCGGTGATCAGGATGCGGCTATTGGCGTCCTCGATCCTCTCGGCCAGCGCCTCCACGCTGAACCCTCCGTACACCACACTGTGTACGGCCCCGATCTTGGCACAGGCCAGCATAGCGATGATCAACTCGGGGATCTGCGGCATATAGATGGTGACGATCTCCCCCTTCTCCACACCCATGGCACGCAGAACATTGGCGAACTTGGACACTTCCCGTGAGAGCGCAAAGTAGGAATAGACCTTGATATCCCCCGGCTCTCCTTCCCAGATCAGTGCCACCTTGTTGCGCGTGGCGGTCTTCAGATGACGGTCCAGCGCATTGTGTATGATATTGGTCTTGCCCCCTACGAACCACTTGTAAAAAGGTTTGTTGGAATCATCCAGCACCTTGTCCCATTTCTTGTACCATTCCAGTTCTTCCGCCTCACGGGCCCAGAACTCTTCCCTGTGCTCAACAGATTCTTTATACATCGATTCATAATCTTTCACCCGGGCATTCCGGATCACCTCTTCCGAAGGCGGATAGATCTTCTTTAAATTTTCAGCGTCTGACATTTTTTAAAATTTTAGTGGGTTATCGGATATGGGATATAAAAGTATATAAATATCTATATAGTTCAAAGTTCATTTCAGGTAGGGACAAGGCAGCCTTGTCAGTACCGTACAGGTAGGGACAAGGCAGCCTTGTCCGTTCAGTATAATATAATATCATGCATCAAGCAATCATAGTATCGGGTTACGTGTTACGAGTATCGGGTATCGAGTTATCATTTCATAGTTCATCCCCGTCCGACCGGACGGTCGTCCGGGCGGGGATAATCGTTCGTCGATCATAGATCATCTTTTACCCGCCGAAGCTTTAGCGTAGGCGGGGATCATCCTTCCTCCTTCCGCTACGCTGTACATATATACGGCGAAGGAGGCCAGCCAGTGTTCTCCTTCGTAATTGCCGGAGGAGATGTAGGGCAGGGTGGCATTGGCATGGCGCAGAGCCGCCTGCTGCAGCACCGGCACATCCGGATCGTCCGCCGGCAGGGCCCGGGCGATCCCGAGCATGCACCAGGCCCGGCTCAGGTCAAGACCGTCGAGATGAACGATCTTGGGGTCGGTGCGATCGGTGACATCGGGTGGCGTGAGCAGGTTGGCCGGCTCCCCCTCCGCCAGCCGGGGCAGCCAGTTGTGGAACCAGTTCGTGAATTCCTCCTGCGGCAATACCCGCAGCATCAGGTAGGCCTCCTGCAGGCTGGGCGAGAGGAAATCATCACCGTCGGGTTCCCACCGTGCCGGCGCCTCACGGTCATTGAGATAATAATCCCTGCTGCGCTGCACAATAAGATCTTCCAGCGCTTTGTTACCGCTCTGCCGGGCATAATCGAGGGCGAAAATGAGCCCGAAGGCCGTGTTGGGATGGACACCCCGCCGGATGGGATAGGCCTGCCGCGGCAGGAAACTGAGATAGCGCTGCACGAAGGCATCGGCCAGGGGCTGCATCGTCTTCGCCCACTGCCGCCCGTCGGGATCATCCCACGAGAGGAGCTCCTCCTGCAGCTTCAGCAGCCAGGCCCAGCCATAGGTGCGCTCAAAAGAACGGCGGTTGGGCTGCTGCAGGTAGGCCACCTCGGCAGCTACTCTCTCTGCCGTGAAATGACTACGCAGGATACGGCGTATGCTGTCGGCCTCCGGCAGGTGCGGGAAAGTTTTGAGCACCTTCACCAGCATCCAGTGACCGTGGACACAGGAGTGCCAGTCGAAACAGCCGAAGAAGACGGGATGCAGGGTTTCCGGCGGCAGCACCTCCGCAGGTCCGTTCATCACGTGCGAGAGCTTGTTGGGGTATTCGGTCTGCACACAGCGCAGGGCCAGATGTACAAAACCGGAGGCAACCTGCTGCGTCAGAGGCGGGAAAGCATTCTCCGCCGCGGAAGCTTTTGTATCTGTCTTGTCAGCAGTGGACTTACAGCCGTATCCCGCCATAACGACCAGCAAAAGAAACAGAGGGATCCTGATCTTTGTGTTCATGATCTCATTCCATTTGGTATCCTATTGTTCTGTCAATAAAAAAAAACACACATACACTATCCATCTCCTGCCCCGCCCCCCTAACCCCCTGTTACCTTCGCTATCCTTCGACAAGCTCAAGAACCTGCTTCGGTACCCAAGGAAGGGGGAACCCTTACGCACGCAGGCTATTGACTTGTGAGCTAACTATCACAAGAGGAGGGAAAAAATTCACTTATTCCTCCACAATGGGAGTCAGGACAATATCCTTGTACATGACCTTGCCATGATCTCCCTGCAGATAGATAGGTCCCGGCCGGAGCTCATCCGAGGTCATCGCACCTCCCGTCACCCCTTCGATGGGTTGGTTATCGATGATCTTCTTACCGTTGAGGATCACGGTGAGATGTCGCTGACAGAGGGTTATGTTCAGGTCCTGCCATTCGCCCGCTTTTTTCTCGGCGGACATCAATGGGGTGATCCTGCTGTAGAGGGCTCCCATATTATGGCTGTCCAGCGGCTTTCCGTAGCTGTCCAGCACCTGCACCTCATAAATGCCGCGTAAATAGATGCCGCTGTTGCTGCCGGCAGGGACGTTCACCTTGATCTTCAGGTTAAAATCATTGAAAACGGCATCCGTTCTGAGATTGGCGTACTGGACATGCGGTTGGCCCGGCACCTGGACGGGATCATTGATCAATACTCCGTTCTCCACACGCCAGCCATTCTTTGCATTGGGCTCCAGCAGCCGCCAGCCCGTGAGATCCTTTCCCAAAAGCTTAATGGGCTTACCATATTTTACTTTCGAAAGATCGGGTGCCGGAGGTATGGGAGGGATCCTGTCGGCATGAACATAGTACACATCCGCTCCCACGCCGTCTTTGTGTGGCATCACCATCGTACCGATGAGCTGATCGCCCCGGCCTTCCAGGGTCAGGGTCTGTGTCAGGGTATGGATCCTTTTCTCTCCCCCTGCATCTGTAAACTCCTCATTACGCACCCTCGTGGCCACAAGCTTCCCGCCCTCCACATAAACATTTGCCACCGGCAGGACACTTCCCCAGCGCCACAACAGCTCGGCATCCAGATAGCCTTTTTTCTGCTCCACCTTCAGCCAGCCCATACCTTCCTGGAAATGCAATGCCCACCGCCCCAGGTATTGTTTTACATCGTCCTGGGCATTTACGAATGAGGTCCCCGTAAGCGCGAGGACCAGAAAAACCGTTAAAAAGGAACCTGGTCTTTTCATGATCTTGTTTTTTAATTTTTTTGAAAATTTGAAAAGTAAAAATACAAATAAACCGGTCAGGAAAAAGAGGATTCTCATTTTTTTGGTCCGGAACTTGCAGCAGAGAGGTCTGGAGCGATCCATTTCACGGATACGATCGCGTATGTTTTTTCCGGCAAATTTTTATATTTTTGCAGCGCTTTCCCGGTCCAGTAGCTCAGCTGGATAGAGCAACAGTCTTCTAAACTGTAGGTCCCAGGTTCGAGTCCTGGCTGGATCACTTACAAAAAAATCCCGGTCTTCCGGGATTTTTTTTGTAGCCTCGACAGCTCAGCTATTTCCCTGTCTGCTCCTCTACCCAGTCTTCATCACCTTCGTCACCTTCTTCCACCTTGGCCACCTCCCAAACCTCACGGCCGCTCACCTCGGTGGGCTGGTAATAGACATCTCCCACCTTCACATAGGTCATATCTCCTACCTTCACCTCTTTGCCGCCTTCCGGCAGATTTTCAACCACAGTACCGGCCATGGGAGGAACCACTACGTACTTATCCCCTTCTTTCTGATAAAAGGTGCCTCCGTAATAATAATAGGTCTCTCCCTCCACGGTGATCTTCTCCGTCTCTTTCGGCAGGGAGGAGACAGCAGCTCCTACCGGAGCTTCCACCACCACATAGCCTTCCCCGTCATCTTTCGGTTCGTAATATACGCCCTCGTCATAATAATAATTCTGGTTATTCACGCTCACCACGATGGCCGTAACGGCTACCGTGGCCACGAAAAAGCCCCAGGGATGCCAGGCTGGACCCCAGTAGTAAGGGCGGTAAGGATGGTAATGATACGGGTGATAGCAATAAAACCGATATCCTCCGTAAGCGTAGGGGGGGCGGTAATAGGGCCGCGGGTTGGGCCGCACGATGACCCCCACCTGTGTGCTCCGGCTGCCGTCGCGCCGGGGCGCCATGGGCTGGGTGGATGGACGTGTCCCCGGGCGGTTGGGTTGATTCACCGGCTGGGTAGATGGCCTGGTGGAGGGCTTGTTCACCGGTTGTGTCGAAGGCCTGGTAGACGGTTTATTCACCGGTTGTGTGGATGGCCTGGTAGACGGTTTGTTCACCGGTTGCGTGGAAGGCCTGCTGGACGGTTTGTTCACCGGTTGCGTGGAAGGCCTGCTGGACGGTTTGTTCACCGGCTGTGTGGAAGGACCGGTGGATGGTTTGTTCACCGGCTGCGTCGACGGGCCTGTCGAAGGACGGGCCATACGGTCGGACCGGTTGGGCGCTTTCTGATAGCCACCGTTGATGGAGCCTCCGGAGGGACGGGTGGCCGGCTGTGTAGTGGGACGTGAGGCCGGCCGCGAGGAAGGACGGGGCGCAGGACGGGATGCAGGCCGGGATGCAGGACGTGCCGCACGGTGACCCATGCGCTGGGCAGAGAGCTCTCCCGGCACCATCCAAAGGAGAAAAATACTCAACAGGAATGTTAACAGCGGAGTGATATGTTTCGTATTCATCGTCATTGCTTTTTGAACGTTTATTTGGAACTTGTATGTTGCTTCTCCGTCGGCATCAGAGGCAGGATCTCTATTTCCCGGGCCCCCGGCGGCGGCATAAAATCGAACATCGCTACCGGAAAAACAGGATTGATCTTCCAGTCGGAATAAGTACCCACATA
>WFRO01000019.1 GCA_015486475.1 Bacteroidales bacterium | reverse complement strand
TTCTTAATAATTCTGTGCTTCCAGTTCGAAATAGGCTTGTGGGTGAACGCAGGCTTGCCCGCCGAAACCCCGAAGTCCTAAATAGCTGCGGGAAGCTTTCTTGCCGGCTTCTTAGTAATTTTGAGCCTCTAACTCGAAATAAGCCTGTGGGTGAAGGCAGGCCGGACACACCTTCGGGGCCGATTTTCCTTCGTGGATGTATCCGCAATTGCGGCATTTCCAGATCATCACGCCATCCCTTTCGAAGACCTTTCCTTCTTCGAGGTTGCTGTATAGCTTGCGGTAGCGTTCCTCGTGGGCTTTTTCCACTTTGGCGATCATCCGGTAAGCAGCGGCTATTTCCTTGAAGCCTTCTTCCTCTGCCACGTCGGCAAACCCGGGATAAAGCTGTGTCCACTCTTCATTTTCCCCCTCAGCGGCTGCTTTCAGGTTCTCAAGCGTCGTGCCGATGACGCCGGCAGGATAAGCGGCCGTGATCTCCACCATACCCCCTTCGAGGAATTTAAAAAAGCGCTTGGCATGCTCTTTCTCATTCAGGGCTGTCTCGGCGAAGATGGCCGAGATCTGTTCCAGACCCTCTTTTTTGGCCTGTTTGGAAAAATAGTCATAGCGCATTCTGGCCTGTGACTCTCCTGCGAAAGATTTCAGCAGGTTCTGTTCGGTACGTGTTCCTTTCAATGATTTCATGATCGTAATTTTTAGAGATTAAAAAAATATAGGTTGGTTATACAGCATAAAACTCTTCTTTGCTACTCCCGCAGACGGGGCAGGTCCAGTCGTCCGGCAGATCTTCAAAGGCGGTGCCGGGCGGGATCCCCCTTTCCGGATCTCCTTGGGCCGGATCATATTCATGCCCGCATACGGCACACCGGTACAGACCTTCCGGGGCGGAGGTGTCTTCCGAAGGAGTCTCTTTCTCCTCCGGGAGATAAGTCGGAGCATTCTTCGGGGCCCTGCCCTTTTTTACCTGGTGGTACCAGGCATAGGTGAGGGGCTCTTTGTCCGGTGACAACAGGTCGTTGGCAATGATCTCTCCTATGAATACCTGATGGGTGCCCACATCCATCGTATGGATCACCCTGCATTCGAACCAGGCAATGGCATTTTGCAGGAGCACCGGCGTGCCATGCTCTGTCACCAGGTGCTCCATACCGGCAAACTTGTCAACCTCCCGGCCGCTGCTGAAACCAAAAAGCCCGATCAGGTCCGCAGACGTGTCCTGCTCCAGCACGGCGACGGAAAAGTATCCACTTTCCGCAATGAGCGAAGAGGTGAGGTTGTCCTTGTTACAGCTGACAGCCATTTGGGGCGGGGTGGCCGTAACCTGAAAGACCGTATTCCCTACATAGCCGTTCTTTTTCCCTGCGGTAGCAGAGCTGATGACGTACAATCCATAAGTTAATTTGAAAAAGGCTTCCGTATTCATTTCTGAGAGCTCTTATTAAGATGTTTGCCAATGATCTGCACGGTGATCCTGGATACCTCAAAATCTTTCAGGGATCTCTCCCTGAAATATTCATTCAGCATCGTGGTCAGCTCGGGATCGAAATAATCGATGATCTCGTCTTTCGTGGTATCCAGCAGATGATGGTGCTCTTCCAGGATCCCGTCGTATTTCATACTCCCTTTGTCCGTGAGCACTTTGTGGATAAGCCCTGCTTTTTCCAGGGCTTCCAGGTTGTTATAGACCGTGGCAGAAGTGATGTGGGGATACTCCTCTTTCAGCAGCCGGAGGATGGAATCCGCATCGGGATGTGAGGAGGAGAGAATCGCCTTATAAACCGCGATCCGGGGAGTGGTGACACGCAGTCCCTGTTCCCGGAATTTCCGTATGATCTCTTCTGTCGTGGGGGTAGGCAAAGCTTTTAGTTTATATTCTGTCAAATATTAGAAAGATTCAAAAATAGTAATCTTTTTTAATAATACAAAAAATCATATAATATATTTTGTGTAACTTGCGGTCGCCGATCATAATTAACAGCAGGATGATGCAGATAGAAAAGATTGACGGCCGGCGGTTCTTTTATTCGTTTTATGCCGGAGCGATGCGGTTGCTGGAGCATCAGCAGGAGATCAACAAGCTGAATGTTTTTCCGGTACCGGATGCAGATACGGGCACCAACCTGGCTTCCACGTTCCGGTCGATCATGGATGCCATTCATCCCGTACGTTCTTACAAGATGACCACTTCACTGATCGCCGAGGCGGCGCTGACAGGGGCCCGCGGCAATTCCGGGATCATCTTTGCGCAGTTCCTCAGCGGGATCGACCAGGAGACCTGCGAATGTCAGAATATCACCATCAAGGATTTTGCTTTCTCGGTCAAGAACTCGATCAAATATCTTTACGAAGCCATTGCCGACCCGGTGGAAGGGACCATGCTGACGGTGATCCGGGAATGGGCCGAATATATCCAGCACAACTATCAGCTGGGGGATTTCAGGACCCTCATCACCCGGTCGTATGATGTAGCCCTCCGTTCCATGGAGGCCACTTCCCAAAAGATGAAAGAGCTGACCTCGACTGCGGTGGTGGATGCCGGGGCCAAGGGCTTTGTGGTGTTTTTGGAAGGAGTGGTCGATCTGCTCAGAAAGGATGATATCCGTCCTCTGGCGCGTATGAAAAAACCCCTGGTGGTTGATGAGCCCCTGGATGTGGAGATGGAGCATGGCGGAGAGCTGACCTATCGTTATTGCACGGAGGTCCTCCTGAAAGGGGAAAATATTGACCGTTCCCGGCTGGAAAAGATGCTGGAAGACGAAGGAGATTCGATCGTGGTGGCCGGTACCTCTTCGATGGCACGTATCCATGTGCACACCGACCGGCCCGATGAGGTG
>WFRO01000018.1 GCA_015486475.1 Bacteroidales bacterium | reverse complement strand
GTCGGACGACGACGAGAACAATGACGGAGAGCCGGACTCGGCCTATGAAGACCCGCACGGCAGCGGCAGGATGGTCACGAGCACCTACGGCGACGCCGAACGTGTACGGATGGGCTCGGCCCTGCCGAAGTTCTTTGGCGGTTTTAACAACATGCTGACATACAAAAACTTCGACCTAAGCTTTTATTTCTACTTCTCAGTGGGGGCCAAAGTGTATAACTACGATTATGCCACCAACATGCATGACGGCAGCAGTCCCGGCTACAACCTCGCCACGGATGCGCTGGCAGCGTGGACGCCCGACAACCGCTACACCCATGTGCCGCAGTACGTGACCAACAACCAGAGCTATGCCAACGAGCTCTCCTCCCGTTACCTGGAGGATGCCTCCTATCTGCGGCTGAAGAACATCACCCTCAGCTACCGGTTGCCGGACCACAGCCTGCAGAAGATCAGGATGAAAGGCCTGCAGGTCTATGTGATGGGTGAGAACCTGTTCACCATCACCGGCTATGAGGGCTTCGACCCCGAGACAAGCATCAACGGCACCACCAACAGCACCATCCCGGGCACGAAGGTGGTCTCTCTGGGTATAAAGATCGATCTGTAAAAAACAAAGAAATATCATCATGATCAGGATACAACGTATATTTTTCAGGATCACGCTCCTGCTGGCAGTGACCGCTGTGCTCTCCTCCTGTGGCAAGGATTTTCTCTATCCCGAGCCTACCACTTCGCTGGAGGATCAGGATGTGTTCACCTCCCTCACCAATGCGAGGGCGGCGCTGGTAGGTGCTTACGACCAGCTGAGCGCTTACTCCTTCGACGGCCTCTACCTGCCCATCATGGCCGATCTGACAGGAGAAGACCTTATGCTCAACTCCACGAACAATTATAACTGGTTCGTGCCGGTATACCAGCTGAACGTGCTGCCCGACTACCAGTATGCCTCGCGTCCGTGGAGCGCCGGCTACAAGCTGATCTACGATGCCAACAAGATCATTGCGGGGGTCCCGCAGCTACCTGACGCCACACAGGAGGAGAAAGACCGTCTCGCCGGCGAGGCTAAGGTGCTGCGGGCCTATGCAATGCTGAAGATGGTGGAGGTGTTCGCCCCTGCCTTTTCCGTCGCTCCCGATGCTCCTGCCCTCCTGCTGGTCACCTCCTCCCTGTCATGGGATGCTCCCGATATCGGCAGAAGCACTGTGCAGGAGGTCTATGATCAGATCGTTGCCGACCTTACTACAGGCACCGGGGTGCTGGAAGAGACCGGCGAGACAGGCTTCTTCGGCCTTAACGCTGCCCACGCCCTGCTGGCCCGCGCCTACCTCGATATGGGAGAGTGGGAACAGGCACGCGATCATGCCCGGGCAGCTTACGAGGGAAAGACGCTGATGACCATCGACCAGATGCTGGGAGGCTTCTACAGCTCCAACAGCGAGACCATCTTTGCGATCGCCTACACCCCCGAAGACAACAACGTTTACCTGAGCATACCCTCTTTTTACTGGCCGGTCAGCGGATACAGCTCCATGCGCGCCGACAGCAAATTCGTGGAACGGTTCAGCCAAAACGATTACCGGAGCTATTTCTTCACCTTACAGGAGAACATAGATCCGGACAATTACCTGATCCTCAAATTCCAGCACAACCAGCAGGTGGGCAACGCCGAGCGCATCGCCATCCGTGCGGCCGAGATGTACCTGATCGAAGCGGAAGCAGACGCCGAGCTGGGCGATTACAGCGATGCCCGGGATGCCCTGTATGTCATTCAGAACAGATCCTACCCCGGCATAGAGAAGAGTACGGCCACGGGACAGGAACTAATCGATGAGATCCTGACCGAACGCAGAAAAGAGCTGTTCGGCGAAGGATTCCGCTGGAACGATATCAAACGAAGGAACCTGCCGCTGGTCCGGGAAGGGGATCACTGGGTGAAGCTGGACATTGGCCCGGACGATCCGGACTATTACCGCCTCACCTTCCCCATCCCGCAGCGCGAGATAGACGCCAATAAGGCACTGGAGCAGAAAGACCAGAACAAAGGGTATTAAGAAGGATGAAGGATGAAAGATGATCGGCGAACAATGGGAAAGATGAAGTTATAAATATCGAACACCGAATAAAGAATATTGAATAACGAATTATGAAGTGGAAGGTTGGAACGATATTGTTGATGATCCTGTTGCTGGGTGCATGCAACAAGCAGGAGGAGGAGATCATCCTGACGCCGGATGCGGGGCCGGGCTATACGGATGTGGAGAACGACGGTTATGTGGTGACGTTGAGCGCCCAGCCGGCGCCGGAGGGCCAGACAGGCATCTGGCGCATGTACATCGGCGAGCACGGCCGTTTTGAGGATCCCCATGATCCCCACACCCGTTTTTACGGGGAGCCGGGAGAGACCTACCTGCTGGGGTGGGAGCTGAGCTGTGGCGACCAGTACAAAGCCGCCACGATCAGCGTCTCCTTCAAGCCGCTCCACCCTGTGATACTGAGCCATCCCGGCGAGGTGCTCACGGACAATGTCTCCCTGGCCCTGCAGGCCGAGGCGGCCCGTTATGGCGCCACGGGCCGCTGGGAGCTGGTCGATGGTGACGGCGGCAGGATAGAGTCTCCGAAAGAGGACAGTGCTGTCTTTATTGGCAGGGAGAACAGGGAATACACGGTGCGGTGGACGCTCACCTATGGCAGCAAGAGCGCTGCCGCCGAGCTCACTTTTACCACGGACACCCTGCGGTCCCATGCTGGTGATGACGAGCTGGACATCATCACCTACACCCCTGTCACCGATCCGAAATATTATAACCTGGATGCCCGCCTGCCGGCAGGAGGCACAGGCCACTGGCAACTGCTGGAAGGCACCCCGGGGAAGATCTACCTGAACGATGACCCCAACTCCCTCTTCGAGGCGGTCGCCGACACCACCTACACCCTGCTGTGGAGCGTACAGGTGGACGATTACACCTCGTCGGATACGGTCAGGATCCGTTTCCGCGGCAAATGGGGCGTATGGGTGGATCCCCGCGACAACCAGGCGTACCGGTACGTGCGCATAGGCGACCTGGAGTGGATGGCCGACAACTTCAACTATGCCTGTCCCTGGAGCGAGTATGGCCGCAATTTTTATTACGGGCAGTCGGCCCGGGCCAATATCGTGGACGGTCATCCTGTGGACAGTGAGGCCGACCGTAAGTTCTACGGCCGGTTGTACAACTATTTCGGCGCCAAAGATGCTGCCCCTGAAGGATGGCGGCTGCCCACACGTGATGATTTCAAAAGGATGCAGACCCTCCTGGGCGGAGAGCTCTATTTCTTCGACAAGATCATCGTCGGCGGAGAGACAGGCCTGGACATCAACTTCGCAGGCTTCATGAGCTACAGTTACACCTATGACGATCTCCGGGACAACTTCATCAACCAGGACAAGATCGGTTACTACCTGACGGACTACCTGGATCCCCGGACCTATCAGACCGTTTTCTACACTTTTTATGAGAACGGCACCCACGGAGGAGCGGTGGTCCACAGTTTCTTTTCCCTGGGTTCGGTACGGTATATAAGGGATGTTAAATAATGAACAAGGCAGGTATCATGATAAGAAAACAGATATTGCTCCTGACAGGCTTTCTGTTCCTGACGGTGGTGGCAGCCACGGCACAGGTCATCCCCGGCAGTGACACGCTCCCCTATGTCAAAGGGAGGATACGCATCAAGCTGAAAAAAGAGTACCTGCAGGAGGTGCCCGGGGTCTCTTCCATATCGCTGAAATCAGGCAATGTAACCACCGGCATCCAAAGCATCGATGATCTGAACGCCAGACTGGGCATCCGGCGCATGGAACGGGTCTTTCCTTTCTCCCTGAAGTTCGAGGCCCGGCACAGGAAATACGGTCTTCATCTCTGGTACGAGCTGGATTTTGACGAGCGGATGGACCCGAAGAATGTGGCCGAACAATATTCCGTGCTTGACGAGGTTGCCCTGGCCAAACCTCTCTACAAAAAGGTGCTGGTGGATGGCTCGAGCGATTCACTGTTGGTCGTTGTGGACACCCTCCGCACGCAGGGACAGCGCATCACAGCCAAGAGTTACCACACCGGCGAGGATAGCAAGGGAGAGCCTTTCAATGATCCGCTCCTCCCCGACCAGTGGCATTATCACAACGACGGGCATATCGGCGACGCAGGTGTGGACATTGATCTTTTCAAGGCCTGGAAGAAGGAGACGGGCAGCAGGAACGTGATCGTCGCCATCGTGGACGGCGGGCTGGACATCAACCATGAGGACCTGAAGGACAACCTCTGGACCAACGAAGCCGAGCTCAACGGCCAGGAAGGCGTGGATGATGATGAGAACGGCTACGTGGATGACATATATGGGTACAACTTCGTATATAAGGGAGCGCT
>WFRO01000017.1 GCA_015486475.1 Bacteroidales bacterium | reverse complement strand
TATTAAACAGAGGATAAAGATATAAAGTTTTTTTTATTCCCGCCATGACCTGTGATCTTTTATGAAATTCCGAACCCTCTCACCTGAAATCAACGATCTCCGGTTTATGAGGCCGGAAGTTGTAGGGGGTATAGTTCTTTTCGCCGGAGAGGACGATGGTCTGGTAATGGGCTTCTTCGGGGAGTACGGGATAATAGGCAAAACGTATCTGTAAAGTGTTGAAGATGAGGTTTTCGTTCCGGAGGCGCAGACCTATTCCCAGTCCGGAGTAGAGCCTGCTGTCGGTGAAGGGTTTTTCAGCCAGGTCCAGCACGCCGAGATCGGCAAAGGCAAAGAAGACGAAACGGAACCCGTACAGGTAGAAGGGGCTGAAAGCCACGGTCTCTGTTTTGATGGCCAGGCGCCGTATGCCTGTGAGGCTGTCGCTGCGCAGGCCGCGGATGCCGAATTTGTCGTTCAGCGTCAGCAGTTCGTCACTGTAGCGGTTGATACCTGCCGTATACTTTACATTTAAGAACTGCCGGTAGTAAAAACGTCCTATGGCAAAAAGGGGACTGAAATAGTCGGTGTAAAGATTGAGCACTCCCTGGGCAATGGTGTTTTTCCCCCGGGGGTGGAACCCGCCGACGGTGGTACCTGCGTTGACATAGCCGAAGCGTGGAAAATATTTGCCGGCAGTGATCTCTGCGCCCAGGTAATACCTGTTCATGAACTCGTTCAGCTCATATCCGCCTGTAACCCCTATGAGGATCCCTTCCGGGATGTCTTCCGTGGTGCCGTAATTGTAGATCAGGCTGGTCTTGTAATACCGGTCGGCGGAGATAGAGACCTCACCCAGGAACAACTGATATTCCTGGTACTTGTAATACTCATCCTCCTCCAGTTCAGGCCGTTTGGAGATGTTGTTAAAATGATATCTTCCGGCGAATACGATCCTCCTTCTCTTCTCCTTGTTCAGCAGGATCGACCGGGCGTACCAGGTGTCATAAGCATTGTAACGGATGGGGGCCTCTGTGGTATCTCCTATCAGCAGATCGTGGGTAAACATATACTGGGCATCCAGTCCGCCGGCGTTTTTCAGGAACTGGCTGAGGAAAGGGCGCTGGAAAGAGAGCGTATAGTTCTGCGTGTTGAATGCACTGAGCACACGTATGTCACCACTGATGAAGCTGCCTGCCAGGTTGTCGATCCGGTAACGGCCATAGCCTCCGAAAGGGTCATGCTCTTTGAAATTGTACAGCACGCCTCCTTTTATTTCGTGGCCCAGACCCATGAAATTCTTGTCCAGGATGGAGATGCCGCCGGAGTTCAGTCCGTGATAATCGAGGGCAGCGCCCAGGGAGAAGATATCACGGGTCACCACGAGTACATCCACCATATTTCCGTCTACCGGGACCAGCAGGAAACGGGCATCCCGGATGTAAGGCAGATGACGCAACAGACGTTCGTTGTCGTCCAGCTCCTGCGCCTCTACTTTGTCGCCGGGCTTGAAGAGCAGGTTGTGGCGGATCGTCTGCCAGCGGGTGGTGACATGCAGTTTGTTCAGGAAGTTACTGCTTCCTTTTTTCGGGGGGAGGAGGACGGTGTCCCGTACAAGGGTGCCGAAAGGATCCAGCCGGTAGTACCGGATCGCATGGATCACCATCCCCTGATACTTCCTGTATTCCGGCAGAGAGGAGGATGCCGGGATCCGGGTTCCCCTGTTGGGGACAAAAATGAGACGATAGAGCTGGTTGGTCCACTTTTTCCGGGAGGCTTTGGTCTGCAACGAATCATACATCTTTTGTGACCGGTCGTAGTTGCCTTTTATCTTCAGGACGGCCGTGCCCGGCGGGACGATGATGAACGTATCCTTTTCAAAAGCGACCAGCGAGTCATTGAAAAGTAACAGGTCGCTTTTTTTTATGAAGATCGTGTCCTGGGAAGCATAAGCAAAGGAGACACTGAAAAGAAAAACGATCAGCAGGCATATTCTCTTGTATACCGGCATAATATCCATAAGATGATCCTTCGGGCTTCTATTCTTCCAGAACATCGTCGGAATTGAACTGAAATCCGAGACGCTTTCCTGTCTGCTGCAGGGAAGACAGTATCTTGGCCGACATCTGTTCGACGGAGATGATCTTGACATTGTCATAGGGCGGGACCAGCAGGTCGAACTGCATGGAATACAGGATGGCCCTTTCCACGATCTCTTTGAGAGATCTTTTGCTGACGGTCAGCTTGCTGAAGTTCTTGTACTGAAAAGCGGTCTGCCTTTTCCCTTCCACGAAGAAATGGTTCTCTTTGTTGATGAAGATGCGGGCAATAAGGTACCCCAGGTCCTGGAGACGATTGTACTTGAAAGAGTCGGTCAGGAAGTTGTAGATATTGATAATGCCGCAGTAAGAGTTCAGCGGATCCTTTTTAACATAGGGAACCTCCCAGATCTTGTGCTCCCTGTTGAACTCGAAGATATTGGTATGCATGCTGCATACCAGCGTGTCACCCGCTACACGTACCTGGGCGGCAAATTTTCCGTAATCCTTGAACTCGGGAACGATCCGGGGGTCCGGGTCCTGCATCTGCCCGGCCAGATCATGGACCAGCTCTTTCATGGAATCCTTGAGCAGGTTAAAGGCGCCGGTGGTATGGTCATAGATGACCTGTTTCAGGGCGGCTTTGGTGGTCAGGATCCCGAGGATCTCCTCCTGGCTGTTGTTCTTCTTCACGGGAAAAGCTTTAAGGTTCTTTCAGGCCCTTAAAGATAAGGTATAATTTTGTTAATGATGTATCTGAGATGGAAAATCAGTGCAGAGTTCAAGGTTCATAGTTCAGAGTATCGAGTATCGGGTTGCGAGTATCGGGTATCGAGTATCGAGTATCGAGTTGCGAGTTGCGAGTATCGAGTTAAGTCATTACGCTGGTTGCTGCTGAAAATAGTTCGCTACGCGAACGAAATTAGCTCCCGCTGGTCGCGTAATTAGGTTGTAATTAAGTAGTAATTAGCTCACTTCGTTCGCGAAATTATGTAGTTGCTTGCATCTTCCCCCATTATTGCATCTTTCCATTTTTCCATTATTCCCTCCTTTTGCCTTTTGCCTTATTACTTTTCCTAATATGCTCTGGCGAAAACGACCCTTCGGGGGGAGGGTTTGCCCGTGACGATGCATTTCCCCGGTTCCGGATCGCTTTCCGTGGGAATAATGCGTATGGTCGCTTTGGTCTCTTCCTTGATCTTCATCTCCGTTTCGGTGGTGCCGTCCCAGTGGGCCAGCACAAACCCGCCTTTTTCGATGGCTTCCCTGAACGCTTCGTAACTGTCCACGGTGTAGATGCTGGCATCCCGGAAGCGGAGGGCCTTCCGGTAGATCTGTTGCTGTATCTCCTCCAGCAGGGGAGGGATCTTTTCCGCCAGTCCTTCCAGGGGAAGGGTATTCTTCTCCAGCGTATCGCGGCGGGCCACCTCGGCCGTGCCATTTGCCAGGTCGCGCGGTCCTATGGCGATGCGCACAGGAACGCCTTTCATTTCATATTCGGCGAATTTCCATCCCGGCTTGTGGGTGTCCCGGTCATCGTACTTCACCGAGATCCCTGCTTTTTTCAGCATGGTCATCAGCTCTTCCGCTACGGTGCTGATCTGATCGAGCTCCTCTTTTTTCCTGTAGATCGGTACGATGATCACCTGGAGCGGCGCCAGTTTAGGGGGCAGCACCAGCCCGTTGTCGTCGGAGTGGGCCATGATCAGGGCGCCCATAAGACGGGTGGAAACACCCCAGGAGGTGGCCCACACATATTCCAGCTTGCCCGAGCGGTCCAGGAATTTTACATCAAAAGCTTTCGCGAAGTTCTGTCCCAGAAAGTGCGAGGTGCCTGCCTGCAAAGCTTTCCCGTCCTGCATGAGGGCTTCGATGGCATAGGTCTCGACGGCGCCGGCGAAACGTTCGTTCTCCGATTTAACCCCTTTCAGCACAGGCATAGCCATATAATTTTCGGCAAAATCAGCATAAAGGTTGATGATCTTTTCCGTTTCTTCCACAGCTTCCTCACGGGTGGCATGGGCGGTATGACCTTCCTGCCACAGGAACTCGGCCGTGCGCAGGAACAGACGGGTGCGCATCTCCCACCGCACCACATTGGCCCACTGGTTGATCAGCAGCGGCAGATCACGGTACGACTGTATCCAGCCCTTGTAAGTGTTCCAGATGATCGTCTCGGAGGTGGGACGTACGATCAGCTCTTCTTCCAGTTTGGCATCCTCGTCCACCACCACTCCTTTTCCATTGGGGTCGTTCTTCAGCCGGTAGTGGGTGACCACCGCACATTCCTTGGCAAAACCCTCCACATGCGCTGCCTCCCTGCTGAAAAAGGATTTGGGGATGAACAGCGGGAAATAAGCGTTGGAGTGACCGGTATCCTTGAACATCCTGTCGAGCTGTGCCTGCATCTTTTCCCAGATCGCATAGCCATATGGCTTGATGACCATACATCCTCTCACGGCAGAGTTCTCGGCCAGGTCTGCCTTGACTACCAGGTTGTTATACCATTGTGAATAATCTTCCGAACGGGGCGTGATCTCTTTTGCCATGATGTTTGGTATAGTATTTGAACTTAATGCATAAAAGAAGTGCAAAGAAAAAAATTATCCACGACAAATAAAAACGGGAGGTCATCATGAAAACAAAAAACAGATATCAGAAAGCAGCTCTTCTTGCAGCATCCCTTCTTATGGCCCTCATTCTGTTACCCACCGTTCCTGCGGCGGCCTCTCCCCCCGGAGGAACCGGTTACTTTCATGCAGGCGTTTCATTCAATGCGCCGGCGGTACCCTATGCCACCCGCATTCAGATGTTCGCTTACCCTTCGGTGAACGTGGGATATGTTTCCGGCTATGATCCTTATTATTACCCGGATTACGGATATCCTTCCTACGGACCTTCGTACGGTGGCGGCGGATACTACTACAGCGGCGGTTACGGGACTTTCTCCGTTTCCTTCTCTTACGGGTATCCCGCATATTATCCACCTTATTATCCCGCATACTATCCGACATATTATCCTGCATACTATCCGGTATATTATCCGCCGGTGTGGTATTCCTACTATCCTGCGTGGTATTCCTATCCGCAGCCCTATTGCTATCCTTACCGTTATCCCTACCATTATCATTATCCTCCGGCCCATATCTGGTCGGACGGGAGAGGGGGTGATCCTTCGGGGGATCCCGGGAACGGTTCCGGCGGTCATCATGACAACGGCTGGCACAACGGTTTTGATCACAGCAGGCACAGTGGATATAACGGTACCTATCATCACGACCAGAACGGCCATTCCAATGGTGTGGAACCGGGCACGAACGGTCACGGGGGCCGGCAGGGCAATGGCCACAGCGAGGGACATCCCGGCAACAGAGGATCCCACGGCCGGTTGCAACAGAGCGGTTCCGCCACGGCCGGGACATCCGTTTACAGGCCGAAGGAATACGCCGTCAGGCGCACGGCCGGGAGCAGCCGGAATGTATCCGGAAGAACCACCTGGGGAAGCCGGGAAACGGCCCACAGGACGGTGAACTATACCCGCAGTGCCCGGGTATCCGGGACTACCCGTAACCAGACGGGAAAAGTTTACCGGTACGGCACGCCGGCAGCCTCTTCGTCGCGCAGGAGCGCGGCCGTGCAGACGCACAGGCCGGCAACGGTGCAGACCTACCGGTATCACGGCCGTTCGCCGGT
>WFRO01000016.1 GCA_015486475.1 Bacteroidales bacterium | reverse complement strand
TGGTTCCCGACACCGGATGGGGACAGGTATTGGTGACGGACACCTGCAGGTCATAACCTTTCATCCCCGTTTCCAGGCTGATGCGGTTCATGAAATAATCATCCAGATACTGCCTGTCCAGCCACAGCATCTCCAGGGCATGACGGTACAGTGCCGGCCCCATCATGGTTCCGCCACCCAGGATGCCCACCTCACGCCTGTCCATAATAGCTTTCCACATGCTATCACGGGAGAACATCGATCCTTTCGGGGTGAAGAGTACCATACCGGAGAGGTCATTGTCCTCCAGTCTGCCGGTCTTCAATACAAAAGGAACCTTTTGGTTGTCGATCTGTTCCTTATTCCCGGCTGTGGCTATATATCCGTCAAAATGGTAAGGATCGGATTGCGGATCATAAACACTCCGGAAGACATATCCGCCTTTCTTCCTGGCATAATCCACCCAGTTTTCCGGCGTGTACATCTGCTGTATCTGGAACCCGTCATAGTCTTTGCATCCGTAGATACGTGTGGCACCTACGTCCGTCACTACTGGCAGATCCACTGCTTTGATCCAGGCGACGAGACTGTCTTTCAACAAAAAGTCCATGTATCCGTCGAACACGAACCAGTCACATCCTTCGTTCATGCCCAGACCCATCACCTCTACGGGATGGCCCGGTGTGCAGGTGACGCTGTTATGAAGGGTATAGACGCCGAACCATCCTTTGTGAAGATCATACTGTTCCGTGATCTTTTTTGTGGTCAGCACCAGATCTTTGACAAAGGTCCTTTTTCCCTGATCCTGGGAGCTGATCACAAAGATTTTGCGGTCTCCGGACTGTAATACGAAAGCATGGATCCTGACCAGATCCGTGGCCCCGTACTGATGGCAACCGAGACGGTCGGGCCAGGAGAAAACCTCTTCGGGAACTTTTTCTTCCAGGATTTTTCCCGGTTCGGCAGAGGGATCCACCGTGACCAGGACATTCTCATTTTTGAGCGCTTCCTCCAGGTCTGTCGTTGAAGGATCCTCCAGCAGCCGGAAGGGCTCCCGCAGCAAGCCGCTCATAAATCCCTCCTGCATGAGCAGACCCGGCACCCCCATATCTTCGGCCAGATCCACCTTGGTCTGCAGGATCGTTTTCGTGACGTTTGGCGCTGCGATCTTGAAAAGACTTCCGTAGTTGTACCAGTTGGTATAGGTGTCATGCCAATACTGGGTATAACCGTGAAAATCATTCTCGTTTATTACCACATTCTTACCGGGAGAAAGGTTTGGCGAATATTTGAAACTCTCAATGTTTTGGGCATGCAGCCCCCCGGAACCCGGAAAGATCCCTCCCAGCAGGATCACAAGGATAGGAATTTTTGAAATTTTCATTGTTATCAGATATAAATATGACTATTATGAATGATGTTCTTTGTCAGACGGGTCTCTCCTCTATCCTTGCTCTGCTTGTAAATATAATCATTTTAACATTCTGTCATTAAATTTTTACCCTGAAAAAAACAAAACACTTGTCCGTAACCTGATAGGATTAATTTCTCGTTTCTTTACTATGAACTTTGTGGTTTTTATTTTACTTTGTTGTCCGGATGTTTGTGCCGGATGAAATGGGTGGGTATCCCGAAGAAAAAGTTTGACAGATCTCTGAAATAATACTTATTAAAGATGAAAAGGCAAAACAGGCGCGATTTTATCAAATTGTCGGCGATGAGTGCCGGCTTTCTGGGTTTGTCGGCAGGCAAGCTTTATGGAGCAGATCATGTTATGGAGAAACTGGATCTTCTGACGAAGGTTCCAAAGCCTCAGGGCAGATCTGTAATGGAGCTGCAGGTAGCTCCCATCAAACCGGTGCGCATCGGGATCATCGGGGTAGGGAACCGGGGGTACGGACATGTTGCGACGATACAGGCCCTGGCTCCTGATGCACAGATCGTGGCTATATGTGATATCCGGGAAAGCCGGGTGAAAAGAGCCATGGATCTGCTGGAGAGCCTGGAGCACAAAAAGCCCAAGGTGGCTACTTATACGGGGAGTGAAGATGCCTGGAAAGAGATGGTGAAGAGGGATGATATCGACCTGGTGGTGGTCGTTACGCCGGCGCCAGACCATGCAGCCATGGCTATTTATGCCATGCAGCAGGGGAAGCATGTGGTCTCGGAGGTGCCCATCGCCTTTACCCTGGATGAATGCTGGGGCCTTGTGAATACGGCCGAAGAAACACAGCGCCATTGCATGATGCTGGAGAATGTGTCATACGGCGAAGAGGAGCTCTGGATCCTGAACATGGTCAGGGAAGGGGTTTTCGGTACGCTTACTTTTGCAGAAGCCGGTTATCTGCATCACCTGCTCGAAAAATTGTTCATAAGCAGTGACGATCCCAAACTACACGGATATTACAAACAGTGGAGACTGCGTCTGCATGCGGAGTATAATGCGAACCTCTACCCCACACACGGCCTGGGGCCCGTGGCCAATTATATGAAAGTGGGAAGGGGCGACCGTTTTGAGCAACTGGTCTCCATGAGTTCGCTGGAAGCCAGTCTTCATGAGTACAGTCCCAAATCCCCGCCTGAGAATGCCTTTTATGACGTGAAGAAATTCGCCCACGGCGATTTGAACAGTTCTATGATCAGAACGAATAAAGGCAGGATGATCATTCTGAAGCATGACGTGGTCTCACCCCGTCCATACAGCCGTATCAACGCCCTGGCCGGCACCCAGGCCTATCACGAAGGCTAT
The DNA here is from genome assembly GCA_015486475.1 of Bacteroidales bacterium. Classification (GTDB taxonomy): domain Bacteria; phylum Bacteroidota; class Bacteroidia; order Bacteroidales; family VadinHA17; genus DRPN01. The sequence goes on along the minus strand of WFRO01000016.1, from coordinate 740 downwards.
CCCAGCCGGCTGGCCCTCTACAGTGAAGACCGTGGTGAAAAATGGCTGGATGAAAAAAAATATCAGGAAATGAGGGATAAGTACGAGCATCCTCTCTGGGTAAAAATGAAAAAAGAAGCTGTGAAGAACGGGGGTCATGGAGGCATAGACTACCTCGAATTCTACCGGTTGATCCAAAACCTGAACCATGGATATCCCATGGACATGGATGTGTACGACGGGGTGAACTGGTCGGTGATCGTTCCCCTGTCACGTGTATCTGTTGAGCTGGGCAGCGTACCTGTGAAGTTCCCTGATTTTACACGCGGAAACTGGAAACAGGACAGGGAACTGGGAGTTTATAAAAATATCTGATGAAGTATTTGTTTTATACGAATGAAATTTTTTTAACCAGAAAAATATTTTTTTATGGAGATCATTGTTTCTGACAATAAAGAAGAACTGGGGCGCAAAGCCGCTGCCCGGGGAGCAGCCCTCATCCGGCAGACCCTGGAAGAAAAAGGAGAAGCCCGTATCATCGTAGCCACGGGCGCTTCGCAGTTTGAGATGCTGGAGGCCCTGGTGCAGGAGGATGTGGACTGGTCGAAGGTCACCGGCTTTCATCTGGATGAATATATTGACATGCCGGCCACCCATCCGGCCTCTTTCCGGAAATACCTGAAAGAGCGCTTCGTGGACAAGGTGCCCCTGAAGCAGTTTTATTATGTGCAGGGTGATACGGGCGATCCGGAGGGTGAGTG
>WFRO01000015.1 GCA_015486475.1 Bacteroidales bacterium | reverse complement strand
GAGAAAAGGAACGTATCCTACGACATCATCCTCACACAGCCCCAGGTGGACCAGCAATACAAGATCAACGGCTACCCCAGCATGTACATCATCGACAAACAGGGGAAGATCGCCCGGGTGGAGATTGGCTTCAGTGAGGAGAAGTTTGCAGATCTGAAGAACAAGCTGGAGGAGTTGTTGAAATAAATATTGGGTGCAAGGTGCTGGGTGCTGGGTGCTGGGTGCCGGGTACAGGTTAGTTATCCGGCTTGACGATGATCTCCAGGGAATCCCCAGCAGCGATCGTTTTCAGGCGAAAGGTTTTTGCACCGTAACCGTTCAGGATCATCTTTTTCAAAGCCAGGGATCCCTGCATCACCCGGATCACGGCTTTCTTCCCTTTGGCTACGGATGAGATGTGTATATCTCCCCAGGCTGAACCATTCGACCAGAACCAGGTTCCCTCCCCGCTGTTAAAAGCCATTTCTTTTGTCACGCCCGAATAATGAAAGCCGGTCAGGGCAAGCACGGCAGCCCAGCTGGCCATGGCCCTGCCGTAATGATGACCACATTCCGCCTCATCAAAAGGACTGCGTTTTTCCCCGTCATAACGGTTGCGTATATTCCGGATGCACTGCAAACCGTTCTTCTCCTGGCCTTCATACAACATCCCCACGGCAGCCGTATACTCGAAGCCGGTCATCATCTCCGTAAAATAGGGAAAAGGATTTTCCGGCCTCCCGTAAGGATAGCTGGCCATTACAAGTCCTGCCTCGTGTCCCATGGCATAACTCCGGAAACAGTTGAACCGGTCGAACTCATCCTGCCGGTAGTTGTATTTCATGATACTTTCCAGGGTCTTCTGCACATGTCCCGCATCTACGAGGTAGCCCAGGCCTGTCACATGCGCAGCATACTGCCCGACCAGTTGGTCCACCAGGCATCCTTTGCCCAGCTGATATTCGGGCCGGGAGATCTCCCGGGAGCCCATGCCCACGATCAGGCCGGGCTCTATCTTCGCTGAATCTGCCGGCACCCGGATCTTATGGATATAGTATTCCCCGTTGAAGAGGTTCTCATCTGTCCACCGGCTGCCCTCCAGGAAGAGGGCATGGCAGGTGTCGGCAAAAGCCCCGTCGCCGGTATGACGGGCCATCTCTTCCACGGCCCGCAGGGCGCCCAGGTACCAGATCTCCATCTGCGGATTGGGCCCGAAATACTCGACATCCATGGTATTGTGCTGCACCCCTTCCATCACCCCGTCACGGTCGGCATCCCAGCTGCCCGGCAGCCAGGCAAAGCGCAGGGCATTTTTCACCTGGGAATAGAGGTCTTTCAGGAAATGATCATCCCCCGACAGTTGCCAGTCGCGGTACATCTTGATGATGGCTCCCATCTGTCCGTCGGCGGCAGCATGACCATATTCTTTGCTCTTGCCGGGAGGCAGCTTGACACGAAAGTTCATCATGCCGTTTTTCTCCGTGGCCAGCCCGAATTCGATCTTTCTCCTGTTCCGGGCCAGCGAACCATACAGGAATCCCGTAGCCTGCTCATAATTCCACACGTGGGTACACGATCCGAAACAACAGCCGGAACGGTCATTGCATCCTTCCCACGCATAAAAATTCCCGTCCGAGATACGGAAACAGGTCTGTGTCCGGAGGGTACTGGTATTGAACAAGGCCGCCTCTTTCACCTCTTCCGGCAGATCACTCCGGCAGAAAGTCTCCACAAAGCGTTCCGTCTTTTTCTCCAGTTGTGGCAGTACGGGGAGGGTTTTCCGTATCACATCCCAGGCATCTTCATATTTTACCGAATAATAATTCAGCAGCATACTGTCGGACCAGGCTTTCCGGTTGGGGAAATCCCAGGTAAGATAAAAGTCCAGCGTACGGCTCTCCCCGGGAGGGATCGTCACAGCAGCAGCCAGGGAGGCCATCGGCTTTTTGTCCATCATCGGGGGCCGGTCTTCCAGGCGGCCGTCCGCACTGAAGTCATCCCAGAAATCCAGCAGGGAGGTCCCCCAGCGCCAGGGTTTCCAATGGGTCCGGTAACTGACATCTCCGGCCGTAGTCGTCATCGCCAGGGTGCCCCACTGTTCGGCTCCGGGATCCACCCCTTTTGAATAAAGGAAAATACCCCGGAAACCGGTATCTTCCCTGAACCGGTTCTGATTGCCTACCGACATCCCGAACCGGCCGTCCTCACCGATAAAATTCTGCATGCTATAGCAGACAGACGCCTCCGCCTCTTCGGAAGAAGTATTTTCCAGCACGATATGGAAAACGGCTATGGGGATGCCACTGTTATCCGGATCCCCCGGGATCATAGGATTGAATGCCCGGATGGTCACCCGCAGGGGCACTGCCGTATCCCACAGATGCACCTGCCCGAAGGGGTAGGCAGCATCAAAGGAGGCATGCCGGAAACGGGGCCAGCCGTGATTGGTGGCCACAGCACCCGAAGAACCCTCGTAGGTAAAGAGCGGAGCGGGCCCTTCCAGGATCTTTGTGACCTTTTTTTCGCCCGTTTTGACATACAAAGCAAAGAAAGGAGCTGTTTTCTGGATCCCCGGACCCGGGTCATAACCTTTGGCCGGCCGGTTCATGATCTCCCAGTCCTGCAGATTCCCCCGTCCTCCGAGGGATACGGTACCTGTTCCGATGCCCCCCAGGGGCAAGGCGATCCTGTCGAGATGCTGTTCGTCATAATGCCGCAGCACGGGCCATCCTTCCGACTGACCCCGGGAAAGGGTGCCGGACAGGATCCCCAGGGCTATACCAAGTAAGAGACCCTGTATTCTCATCACTCCGGTGTGATCTCCAGTTCATCCCGGCCGGGCAGCGGGGGAAAAGGGTTGTGCGGTTCCATCTGGTACCAGTAGGCCACCGACGACATGTCGTCCTGCAGCGGTTTGTACAGTCCACCCTCTTTCCATCCCAGGGCCTGGATGGTTACCTTC
>WFRO01000014.1 GCA_015486475.1 Bacteroidales bacterium | reverse complement strand
GGTGAGGGTTCCCCCTTCAGGGGGTCAGGGGGGCGGGCAGGCTCAGGGTGACTGGCTGAATTAATAGGGGTATTAATCCTGTATTTTCTTCGAAAGCGTTAGTTATCTGTATAATGAAAGCCTATCTCAAATTTATCTCGGACACCAGTGAATGTCGAATGATGAATTTTGATTTATGATTAACTACCTAATTACTACTTAATTTCGCGACCGAAGGGAGCTAATTTCTATCTAATTTCAGCCACACAGTGGCTTAATTTCGCGACCGTAGTGAGCTAATTTCACGAGCGGAGCGAGTAAATTTCTACCTAATTTCATCCCGACGAGTCGGGGCTACATGAAAATTGCCTTACACCTTTTTTACACCTTTCCGGTACAAAGGTCAGTCCGGCAAATGCCCTACTTTTAGCACGCCTGGGAAACACAGGCACGAACAGAAAAATTTAATATATTTGACCACAAAGCAACACCCATGAACAAATCCCAAAAGAGCGGTCTTCTCCTTCCTGTCATGATCTCCCTGATCCTTATGGCCTGTTGGAGCACCGGCATGAAAGCGCAGGTGGTCAGTCCCCTGCAGGCGGGGCATTATTTCCCGGGGGTGATCAATGTGCGTGATATGACCACCCCCCCTCCGGGAATGTTCTTCATACTGTATGACACTTACATGTGGAGCCACCATTATGTGGACCGTAACGGTAACAGGTTGGACGGCATCGATCTGAGCCAGCTGGACCCGCGTCTCCCCGACCTGAACGTAGATATGGACATCCTCTCCTTCGCTGCAACACCCGTGGTGGAATGGGCTTCCAAATTCAAAATACTGGGGGCCACCTATCTGGCCCTGGTATCGTTGCCGGGGTATTCCTATTCAAAAGCACGGATCTTCGGAGAGATGGGTCCCGGTATGATCGACACGACCCTCACCACCTCCTCCGTCAGCAGGACCTCCGGTTTCGGCGATCTGATGTTACAGCCCCTGGGGCTGGCCTGGACGGTCTCCTCATTCAACCTCATGCTGACCTATGCCTTTTATGCCCCTACGGGCAGGTATGCCACAGGAGGAAGTGACAATACCGGCCTGGGGTACTGGACCCACCAGTTCCAGGGTTTCGGTTATTTTTTCCCCGTTGAGGACCAGTCCACCGCGCTGATGCTCGGCCTGACCTTCGAGACCAACAGCCGGATAATGGATACCCATGTAAGACCGGGCAACCGGCTGACCCTGGAATGGGGTGTGAGTCAGTACCTTTCGGAACGCTTTGAGCTGACCGTGCAAGGCTCCGGCAACTGGCAGACAGGCAACGACAGCGGAGAAGATGTATGGTGGGACCCCGCCGTGCATGACCGGAAAAGCACCATGCTTTTCTCTGCCAACTACTGGGTGGTAAAGAACAAGCTCTATTTCGCGCTGAAATATGGCTTTGACTTCGCTATACGCCAACGCTTCGACAATAACCTGATGCTTTTTAACATCATTTATAACCCCGGGATCCTTACAGGCAAAAAGAAAAACCTATAAATGATAACAGATCAAGATCAATTAATTTTTTTATATTTATATCTTTAATTTAAATCAGTACAATTATGGAAAAAGATTTGGTTTCTAAACTGGTCACCAGACTCAAGAACTGGTGGTTGTTCCTGGTTCTGGGTGTTTTAATGCTCATCGGAGGATTCTGGGTTATCAGTACGCCCGTGGCAAGTTACGTCGCACTGGCCTGGCTCTTCGGGGTTCTGGTGCTGGCCGACGGTATCTTCCTCCTCATCGTATCCCTTTCCAATACCAGCCAAATGAAAGGATGGGGCTGGTACCTTGCCGCAGGGATCATGGAATTAGTGATCGGTTTTTACCTCGTTGGCAACCCGGAGATCTCCATGGCCGTCCTGCCTTTTGTCGTAGGTTTCTGGCTGCTTTTCAGGGGCATCTCGGCGATAGCCTCTTCGATCGACGCCAAGGATGCGGGAACGAAAGGATGGGGCTGGATCCTGACCCTGGGCATCCTGCTTACGATCATCGCTTTCATGATGATCTTCAACCCCGTTTTCGGAGCCCTGAACATCGTCTTCCTCACATCATTCGCCCTGATATTCCTGGGGATAACCTACATTTTTCTTTCCTTCAAGCTCAAAAAGATCAAATCGAAAACGATCGATGTGGTCAAAGAAGGCAAGGAAAATGCAGCCGATCTTATCAAGGAACTGAGACAAAAGCTCCAGGACCATAAGGACAAGATCCCGGCAGATGTGGCCGACAAACTAAATTCCAGCCTGGAAAATTATGAAAATAAGTTAAAAGGATAAACCGGTCCCATCATTTTCCCGGATCCCGGAACAGAATGCTGTCTCAGGATCCGGGATCATACTCATTCCAATAAAGGACTTCACCGTTCATCGATGAAGTCCTTTATCAATCAGCAATAAGAAATTATTTTTTATTGCTGATTTTGAGTTTAAACATATATTTGTATGTTTAACCTTTGATAAACAAAACCTTTCAGATCATGGAAAACAACAGTGAATCACATTACACACGTGCCATCTACACCTTCCTGCGGATCAGTTTCGTGGCACTGATCGTCTACTGGTCCTATCTGATCGTCAAGCCGTTCATTCTGATCACTGTCTGGAGTATTATCCTGTCCATTGCCATCTACCCTTTGTTCAAATGGATGGCAAGAAAACTGGGGGGAAGGGAGAAGCTGACAGCGCTTATCCTTGTCCTGGTGGGCCTGACCATTCTGCTGGTGCCGTCCGTTCTCATGATCGATTCGACCGTGGACAGCCTCCAGGATATATCCGACAAGCTGAAGACCGAAGGCCTGAAGATCCCGCCGCCGAAAGAGAAGGTTGCCGAATGGCCCGTTTTCGGAGAAACGGTGTATGACACCTGGATGATGGCCTCTGAGAATCTGCAAACCGTCACCAAGAAGTTCCGGCCCCAGATCAGAAAGATAGGTCAGAAGACTTTTACATTTGCCGGCCATCTGGTGACCACGCTGTTACTTTTCCTGCTTTCCATCATACTGGCCGGTGTTTTCCTGATCTTTGCCAGGCCAATGAAAAAAGCCTCCTACTCTGTCTTTGACACGCTTATCGGTGAGCAGGGGGCGGATTTCACACGTCTTTCGGTAGCCACCACCAAGAGCGTGGTCAATGGTATTCTGCTCATCGCCATCACCCAGTCGCTGTTGGGAGGAGTAGGAATGTGGCTGGTAGGCATCCCCGCCGCAGGGCTGTGGGCCATCCTTGTGCTGATGATAGCCATTGTCCAGCTCCCGCCCCTGCTGATCCTGGGCCCCATTGCCATATACAGTTTCACCATTGTGCCCACCACACCGGCGATCATTTTTACGATCTGGTGCATCTTCGTGGGCACGAGCGACGCCATCCTCAAACCCCTGTTCCTGGGACGGGGCGTGGACGTCCCGATGCCGGCCGTGCTGGTGGGCGCCATAGGCGGCGTGATCCTGTACGGCATGATCGGCCTGTTCGTGGGAGCAGTGGTACTGGCCATCACCTATAAGGTCATTGATGCCCTGCTGGTACAGGATGTCCTGGATCAGCCCTCCGATGGCGAAGAAGGAGGATCCTTAAAAGAGGTCTCCCCCGAAAACCAGGGAGACAGCAATCCGCAAGGCGGATAGAAGTATCCGCAGGATCAGCAGTTACTGTTTTTTTTTATTAACCAACGATCCCCGGGGTATTCCGCTCCGGGGATACTTTTTTAAATTATTTATATATTTGTATTCCTAATTATCTTATTATTTGAAACAACCCGGGCCTGTTATGGAAGAGGTTTACTCCGGCCAGATATTGCTAACTAAATTACAATCGCCCGACCTGCCGGGCGACTTTGTGCCAAGGGAAAAACTCTTAGCCTATGTTTCCGAAAATATTGAGCGGCCCCTGACCCTGGTGTCCGCCGGGGCAGGTTTTGGCAAAAGCACTTTTGTCAGTTACTGGCTGAAGAATGTCCCTTACAAAAGTTGCTGGCTCTCGCTGGATGAAAACGACAATGATCCGCGCACTTTTATCCGGCATTTTATTGCAGCGATCAACACGGTGGTACCCGGTTTCGGACAGAAAACACAGATCTTGTTGCAGATCCCTACGCTCCCCGGGACAGAAGTTCTGGAAAATCATCTGATCAATGACCTGAATGATCTGCCGGAAAGGATAATCCTGGCGCTCGATGATTTCCATTTCATTGAAGATCACAATATCATCCGGATCATATCGGAAATGGTGAAACATCCTCCCAAAAACCTGCATCTGGCCATCATTTCACGGAATGATCCGCCACTGCCCCTGATGCGGCTGCGTGCCCGGAACAAGATGAAAGAGATCCGTTCTTCCCAGTTGCGACTGAACCAGGAAGAAATTAAACAGTTCGTCCAAAAAAACGTAGATAGCGAATACTCTGATCTGATAGCTGATAAACTTGCCACCACCCTGGAAGGATGGGCAGCCGGCCTGCGACTTGCCCTGTTGCATCTCACCTTTCATGATCTCCGGAAAGAAAATATAGACGATGTCTTTTCCGGACCGGGGTCTCCGGAAAATTATTTTCTCAAGGAGGTGCTGGGCCATTTGGATGATCAGACCCTTGATTTCTTTCTGAGAACCTCCATCTTACATAAGTTCACAACAGATCTGGCAGACTTTTTGGTTTCTACGCCGCAAAATAAGATCAACAGCCGGCAACTCATTGATGAACTGATCCGGAGAAATCTTTTTGTCATAAACCTGGACCACGAAAACCAATGGTATCGCTATCATCATCTTCTTCAGTTGCTTCTTCAAAAAGAACTGAAGAAAAAATATCCTGAAGGATCTGTCTCTGCCCTGCATAAAAGAGCGGCCGAATGGTATGAAAATAAAGGACTGACCGAAGATGCCATGTACCACGCTTCTCATTCCGGAGATATTGCTCTTCTGACCACACTGGTGGAAAAACACATGCACACTCCCCTGAATGAAAATAAATGGTACATCCTGGAACAATGGCTGAAAAAGATACCGGACCAATACATCCGGGAGAGTCCTGCCTTGTTGCTGGCACAGATGTGGGTCTTTAGTCATAAAAACATGTATTGGACCCTTCCCGACCTACTCTCGCGCCTAGAGGAGCTTTCGGAGAAAGAGCCTTTAAAGGAAGAGATGCTCTACCAGATGGATTTTTTTCGTGCTGAGTTACTTTTCTGGGGAGGGAAGATCAAAGAGAGCATAGCCATGTCCGATCGTGTCAGGAAGAACATATCTGAAGAAAGGATCGCTGTTGTCGGCCAGGCCTATATTTACTATGCTGTCGGATCTCAAATGAACGGAACCGGCCGGGAGGTCGCTCAGGAATATGTCAACGAGCTATCCCACACCAACCTGAACACAACGCAAAGGGTTCTGATCAATGCGGCTCTTATTTACATGAAGTTTCAGGAAGGAGATCTTTATGCGGTTGAACGGTTTTGCATGCAAATGCGTAATGCCATCACAGAAGACGATGAATTTGTGATAGCCTGGTTCAATTATTTCATGGGATACATTGCTTTTCAGCAAAACAAGCCGGAGCGGGCAGAAACTTTTTTCCGCGAGGCATTGCAAAGACTGTATTACCTGAACTCAACCGGCCCGGTGGACATGTTCGCCGGTTTATTGCTTTCTTTACTGCAACAGGGGAAAAAAGAGGAATATAACCGGATATATGACCAGATGACCGCGTATATTAGTGACAACCATAACCCCTATTATACTGCTTTCTCTTATTCTCTGCGATCCAGGCTTGCCCTCCTGCAGAACGATCTTCCTGCTGCTGTCGATCTGATAAAAATGACGGATATGAGTTTTGATTCGGGCAATATGATCTTTAATATCGAACTCCCGAGACTCACTTGTATCACTGTTCTGCTGGCCCAGGATACTTCTGTTAAAACAGAGGAAGCCCTTCAAAAACTGCAAGCGATTGACCATATAGCAGAAAGAACACGGAATATCCCTCAAACGATCCGCATCCGTATATTACAGGCCATTGCTTACAAAAAGTCAAACAAGCTGAAGCAGGCCAGGGCCTCCCTGCAGGAAGCGGTCGAACTGGCCTTGCCGGGAAAATGGATCTATCCTTTCGCAGAGGCAGGTGCTGAAATAGGAGAACTGCTGGATGATATCAGCAGCCATGAAAAACATTCAGAATTTATTACCATTCTGCAAGATAAGCAGACTGTCCTGCACGCTCCTTCCGTCCCTCCCGGACCCACAAAAAATAATGCATCTTTCAGCTACCAGCTTGACCCTTTGACCAACCGGGAACTGGACATCCTGCACTTGTTGGCAGAAAGACTGTCCAACAAGGAGATCGCTGCCAGATTGTTCATTTCAGAGGCCACGGTCAAAAGGCATACCATCACCATCTACCAGAAACTCGATGTCCACAAGCGCAGGGAAGCCGTAGCCAGGGCGAAGGTGATGGGAATATTGTAAGGAAGGCAAAAGGCAAAAGTATAAAGGCAAAAGGCAAAAGGAAGGACGAAGGACGAAGGACGAAGGATGATCGTTGATCGATGATCGACTAACATTTAAGAAGAGTTTTGTTCGTCGTTCGTCGTTCGACATTCATCAATCATCGTTCCACTTACACCTTTTTCACACCTTATTGGTACTGTTTTATTCCGGGACCATTCCGTAGCTTTACCATCCAATCTCAACCAAAAAAATACGGAATGAATACAGATAATTCTTTGAAAAAAATTGATTTCATTTCCCCTGTCAGGGTCAGGATCGAGGTGAAAGGGGTTGTGGACAAGAGTTATTCGGACTATCTGAACGGGCTGGTGATCCGTCATCACACATCGGGAGACAAGATACGGTACACCGGGCTGGAGGGCGAGGTGGCTGACCAGGCAGCTTTGCTGGGTGTTCTGAACACCCTGTATGAGATGCGGTTCCCTCTTATCAGCATAAGCGTAAAAAAATAACCATTAAAGACAGTTCGTATGAAGATCACCTATTTGAAAAACACCTTTATCACAATCCAAAAAGATCGCTGAACCTGGAATGACACACCAACATCTCCATATATTTTCAAATGCTTCCGGGATCCCGGAAGCATTTTCACCTTCTTGCATGGAATAAATTAATTTTATAAATTTAATGGTCTATTTACCTGACAAAAAGAATGTTTCATTAACCCTATAAAATCGAAAAATATGAGAACAATTTCAAAACAAAAAAAACATTTCGGGTGGCTGCTCATGCTGATAGCAGTTTTTACCCTGAGCTTTTCCCTGAACAGTTGCAAGAACAAAGGCAATAAAACAACAGAGCAGGAGGCTGCTGAAGCTCCTGAAGTCAACGTAGTGGAGGTAGAGGATGTTTGGGTCGTGGACGAGTACCAGATGAACGATATCCCCCTGACAAAAAAGATCACCACCCGGGAGGCCCCGGAAAAAGAGGAAACGACCGAGGCGAAAGAAAGCAAAGAAACAGAGGGAACAAAAGCTGAAGAAGCAGGCGAAACGGAAAAAGAAGAAGCAGCAGAAGAGGCTACGGAACATCCCGTCGCCCCCCCCGCAGCCAGCGATCTTGATGATGCCCTCCAGCAAAGAGGCTATGCTCCCACTCCCGTGAAGTTAACGGCAGCCGTAATCCCGCTGGATGAAACGCAGACCGCCGTGGCTTATACCAAAAAAGGCAAGGCAAAAGACGCCCTGCAGGTGATCTCCTCCGGTGACGGATCGGTGGACGAGGTTGTTTTTTACCATAAAAAAGACAAGGACGTGTACAATGTACAGGTGGGGATGAGCGAGAAAGAAGTAAAGAAACTGCGCGGGGACATGAAGCGCATGGAAAAGAACGGAAAGGTCTTTTTATACAATGACAATTCAAACATCATGTACCTGATGAAGGCAGAAAATGCGGAAGGCAATGCTGTGGGCGCAGCTAAGATGGGTAACCTGCAGGTGAGTGCCATCGTCTGGAAACCCAATAAGAGTGATCTGAGAAAAGAAGAACGTGAGATGAAAAAAGAAGAGAAAAAGGAAGACAAACTTTAAAAAAACACGTCATAAAAAAAAAGGGGGCATCACAGCAACACAGGCTGGGCTCCCTGTTTTTTTAGTCCGGCATTTTGGAATGAAATAAAATTTTATCTATATTTGAAAATGTTTTTTATTTAATCTAATTCTATTTTATAAAATAGAGGGAGACAGATCCCTTCAGCAGGGCTCCCTCCCACGCTCTATTTTTTAATCTCTTTAAAAATACCTCTATGAACACAAGAAAATCTTTCAGTGTCTTACTGACTTTGCTCCTGTTGTCAACCGTCCCTGTGTTGTCGCAAAAGACAAGGACGGAGACCGATCTCCTCGGCAAGGTGCAGGTGCCTGCCGATGCTTATTACGGCGCCCAGGCGGCCAGGGCCATGGAAAATTTCCATATTTCAGGCCAGTACGTCAATGATTATCCCGATTTCATGAAAGCCTGGGGCATGATCAAGCTGGCCACAGCCCGGGCCAATACCGATGCAGGGAAAATGAAGCCGGAGATGTTGAAAATGATCGAGCCGGCATGCAAAGAACTGATAGATGGTAAGTTCCTGGATCAGTTCAGGATCGATCTCTACCAGGGAGGTGCCGGTACTTCCACCAACATGAATGCCAACGAAGTGATCGCTAACCGGGCGCTGGAGCTGGCAGGATATAAAAAAGGCGATTATGACAAGATCTCGCCCAACGATGAGATCAATATGTCGCAATCCACCAATGACACCTACCCCACTGCCCTGAAACTGACCATGCTCATGCAGAACGACAGTTTGAAAAAACAACTGGAGATGCTTTCCGCATCCCTGAAAAAGCTGGCCAACAAATACCTGGAGGTCGTCAAGATGGGACGTACGGAGATGCAGGACGCTGTCCCCATGACGGTGGGGCAGGAAATGTATTCATGGGCCTCCATGCTGGACTGGGAGCTGGACAATGTGAAGCAGGCCGAGAAGGCTCTGATGGTACTGAACATGGGAGGTACGGCCATCGGCACCGGTCTGAACACGCCCAAAGGATACCAGGAATATGTCATCAAACACCTGCGGGAGATCACGGGATATGATCTGAAGAATGCGGATGACCTGATCGCTGCCACCTCCAGTCTGCATGGTTTTGTCGTTTATTCTTCAGCGCTGAAGACCCTGGCCACGACCCTTTCGAAGATCTCCAACGACCTCATCATCCTCTCTTCCGGCCCCCGCAACGGGATCTTTGAGATCAACCTGCCGCCCATGCAGCCGGGTTCTTCCATCATGCCGGGGAAGGTCAATCCCGTCATGCCTGAGCTGATGGCCCTGATCAGCTATCGTGTCATAGGCAATGATGTCACCGTGAACATAGCTGCCTCCGACGGAGATCTTCAACTGAATGCTTATGAGCCGGTGGTAGGACTGACCATTTTTGAGTCCCAGAACCTGCTTGCCAACGGGATGAAAACCCTGCGCGAAAAATGCGTGGAGGGGATCACCATCAATGAAGATGTGGATAAACACAACATCGAGACGACCATTGGCATTGTTACGGCCCTGAACCCTGTCCTGGGGCATCATGTAGGGGATGAGCTGGCTAAGGAAGCCCGGGAAACAGGCAAAGGGATCCTTGAGCTGGTACGGGAAAAGAAACTGCTTACCGAAGAACAGATCAAAGAAATATTTTCTCCGAAGAACCTGACAGGACTGGACAAGTCCAAATACGAGGAGAAGTAATACCCGATAGTCATTTTTATTTATTCATTGACAAAATCCTAAGATCATGAAAAAATTTATCACATTCAACCTGGCGATTGCCCTTCTCTTCATTGTGATCGCCCCCTCTTCTCTGGCGCAGAAAAAAGATCTGCCCCATGTCGTCATCCTGGCCACCGGCGGCACCATCGCCGGCTCGGCCGAATCTGCCACGCAGGCAGGTTACACCTCGGGCCAGGTAGGTATCCAGACCATGATCAAGGCCGTTCCCGGCATTGAAAAGCTGGCCCATGTGACAGGCGAGCAGATATCCAATGTAGGATCGCAGGACATGAGCGTGGAGATTTGGCTCAAACTGGCCAAAAGGATCAATGAGCTGCTGGCCTCGAAAGATGTGGACGGCATCGTCATCACCCATGGCACGGACACCCAGGAGGAGACCGCTTATTTTCTCAACCTGGTCGTCAAG
>WFRO01000013.1 GCA_015486475.1 Bacteroidales bacterium | reverse complement strand
CGAACTATGAACTTATTTGATATATTCCTCATAATCCTTATTCAGCTCATCGGCAGTGACTTTCCCGGTCCTGATCATGACCCGGTATCTGAAGGTGACGGACTGCCCCGGGGCGAGGGTGAGGTTAAGGATCTCTTTTCCTTTGCTGAAGGTTTTCTGTCCCAGCGGGTTGACGGAAAAGAGGCCGTAACCGCGTGCGTGCCAGTAGGAGGGATGACCGGGATTGTCCGGATGGTCAAAGATGGTGATGCTCTCTTCGGTACCTTTCACCTTGCCGTACAGGCACACCCAGTCGGCTCTTTTTCCCCAGGCTTCCAGACCGGTGACGCCGGTGCTGGTGAGGTAGTCGCCGTTGGCAATGGTGTCGCTGCCGCCTTCCACGACGGTTTTGTTGCCGTGGGCATCACTTAGGGTGATGGTTTTCTCTGTGGGCAGCTCCAGGGCGTGGGTCACCCGGATGGCCATCATGCCCTCTTTGGTATCGTAGAAGACGATCGTATCCTTCTGCGCGGTCAGGGTGGTGACCCGGTCGATGATACGGGTGTTGTTACCGTCGCTGAACGTGAAAGTAGTATGTTCCTTTAGCATCACCTTGCCAAAGGCATCCAGCCAGTCGGCTGTGAACTCCAGGATCCCTTTATCGTTACCGCTTTCTGTTTTCAGGATCTTCACGTTGCGTATCCATCCCAGCTTGTCGTGCATCTCCGGAGGCATGGCCGGGGAGTTGCCCCAGAAATCGATGTGGTTGACATCGCCGTAGGTGAGCCACATACCGATGTGGTGGGGGTGGTCGGTACGCTCCCCTGCCACGGGATGGAGCGGGAAACCGCGCGTGAGCGTATCGCCGGCGGCAGAGATCACCGGCCACAGGACAGGCTTGGTGAGGGCCGCCAGGGTATCGGTGTACAGGAACGAGGTGAACGGCTTACCATCCACCAACACATCCACCCGCATCTCCTGAGCATGTGGGATGAGCTGTATCTTTTCCTTGCCGGTCTTCTTGCCGGTACCGTTGCTGTTTCCCCCGCAGCTTCCCAGGAGGAAGACAGAGGTAAAAATGAGAAATACGGTTTTTATTTTCATAGTATTTGGGTTTTACTTTGTTAATAAAGGCTTCTCGCAGAGAACGCAAAGCGTTTCGCAATGTCCGCAAAGGATCTTTAACTTTTAACTTTAGGCACTTTCAACTTTTAACTTCCTCCTAACCTATCGCCGGCACCTCATACCCTTGCCGGTACACCCTGGTCAGCATTTTCACGGCCTCAGGATCATTGATGAAGGTTTCCTTGTCCGGGTCGATATGCAGTTCCCTGCCCAGACGGTAGGAAATATTGGCCAGCAGAGGCAGGACGGTGGACTTGTATCCGGTCTCCACCTCACAGGTGAGCATGGTCCGGTCGTTGTTGCGTACGGCATTGATGAAGTTGCCGAAATGTCCGCCGCCACCGCCGCCGGTGAGGTCCATGGGGTTGTAGGAAGAGTCTTTCTCCCCGGAGGTCGGGCCCGGATCGTTCTTGCGGCCGAAGAAGGTCTGCCAGTTACCGCCTGAATCGATCTGCATCCATCCCTCGGTACCCAGGATGATGGTGCCTATCTTGACGGGCGTGGCTTTGGATCCTTTGGAGATCTTGCCGTCGCTGGTCAGCTTGATGTCGGGGAGTAGGATGCCTTCGGGATCGGTATAAAGCCCGCGGGTACCGAACTCCAGGATCTTGCCGTCGCGGTAATGGAAGAGGGAGGTCTGCACATTGGGGGTTTGCTGCATCGACTTGAATTTGTACATGCCTCCTATGGAGCTGACACGCTCAGGCATCTCCTCTTCGCCGAGGGCCCAGCGGGCCACGTCGAACTGGTGAGGCCCCTGGTTGCCGGTGTCGCCGTTGCCATAATCCCAGAACCAGTGCCAGTTGTAGTGGAAACGGTTGCGGTTGAAAGGTTTTTTTGGTGCAGGTCCCAGCCACATGTCGTAATGGACTTTCCTGAGGTACTCCTCGGTGTAAGGGGGTTCATAATGGGAGCTCTCGGCATTCAGCTTGAATTTTTCATCCGGTCTCATAGGTCCGTCGGGGTATACGCCGATGTCACCACGGGGCTTGAAGCAAAGGCCCCGGGCCATATACACCTCTCCCAGCTTGCCGTCACGGATGAACTGTATGGCCCGGTTGGTGGTGTCGAAGGAGCGGTTCTGGAAGCCTACCTGGATGAGTACATTGTACCTGAGGGCAGCTTTGACCATCTGCTGTCCTTCCCAGATCTCATGCATAGCCGGTTTTTCAACATATACATGTTTACCCGCCTGAGCGGCCCAGACGGTGGCCAATGCATGCCAGTGGTTGGGCGTGGCCACGGAGACCGCATCGATATCCTTATCCTCAAAGACCTTGCGCATATCCCACTCGGTTTTGGGACGGTAGCCGGCGATCTCATTCACCTCGTCGAGACGGCGTTTGTATAGGTTCTCGTCAATATCCACGAGATACTTCACATGGACATTTTCCATATTTGCAAAGTTACGCATGTGGGATCCTCCCCGGCCCCGGATCCCTATTACAGCGATATTGATCCGGTCGTTGGCGCCAATGATGCGGGCGTACGATTTCGGACTGAAGGAGAGGAGGGCTGCACTGCCCGCCAGCCCGATACCGCTCTTTTTGATGAAATCCCTTCTGTTGGTCTTTTTCATGGTCGTATGATTTTGATAGATGAAAATTATTGGATCTTCAGAATCTTCAGATTACGGAACCATACGTCATCACTGTGGTCCTGCAATACGATGTGTCCATACCTTTTCTCAGCAAAATGGGGATGAATATGATATTTACTGTGCTGAAAGAGCGAGTCAAAACGGGGTGTTCCCAGCTCATATTCCACCACTTTCTTCCCGTTGAGCCAGTGCTCACCGTGGTTCCCTTTCAGGACGATGCGCCCGCTGTTCCATTTTCCGGCAGCATTAGGTTGAGCGCCCCGGGAAGGGACCAGGGCATAAAGGGCCGCTGTCTTTTGCCAGGGTTCCAGCTTTTCCGGATAGCCGGTATCGTCAATGATCTGATATTCGAATCCCAGCGCGTGGGTACCTCCCCCGGCCGTCGACATCTTCTCAGAGACATTGTATTTGATGCCGCTGTTGCCGGCGGGAGAGATCTTCCACTCGAAAGAGAGCTCAAAGTTGAGAAAGGTGTCGGCGGTCATCAGGTCACAGGTGGGAGGCATCGTGCCGTCAGGCAGGGGCCTGACCTTTTCGCGGGCCACTTTGTGGATGGTGCCTTCTTCCACACGCCAGTAAGCCTGCGGGATGCTGTCGAGGCCCAGCGCCTTCCATCCCTTTAGGGTCCCGCCGTCAAAAAGAAGTTGCCAGCCGGCATCCTTTTCTGCCTGTGTGAGCGTGTTTGGAGAGACCCCGTTATCCTGGTCACCACGATGAGTGCCGCATCCCGGTGACAGGACCCACACAGCAAAAAGGAGAATAAACGCCTGTTTCATAACGAAACGGATTGATCACCTAAAGATAGGATAATCTTTTTTTTCTCCCAAACACCGAAGGAGCGTGTTGTTTGAGGGAAGACGGGCGGAAAAGGCCGGAGAATGATCCGGCATCCTTGTCAGGATTCTGAAGATCGCCGTCTATTTGGTCGTATTCCGGGAATGCCTGTAAAAAGGAGCCGGATACAGAGAAACAAATTTTTTAATTAAACACTTTGAATTATGAAACGTACAAAATCAAGTTTGCCTGCCATGTTACTTTTTGCAGGAATGTTATTCGGTCTGATGAGCTTTACCACGCAGCTTCAGGCACAGAATGTAAAACCCGTGACCGTGGAGTCATCGAAAGATTATGACGGCACCATTGCCGCCCTGAAGAAAGCTGTTTCCGGCGGAGGCATGATGGTGCTGGCAGAGATCAACCAGGGGAAGATCCTGGAGATGACCGGACTGAAGATCAATGCCCACTCCTTTTTCATCGGTAATCCCAATATGGGAAAAAAAGCCTTTTCTGCCGATCCGGCCGTAGGTGTTGTGATCCCCGTGCGGGTGAACCTTTATGAAAAGGACGGGAAGACCTATATCAACTATTTCAAGCCTTCCGACCTGCTGGCCGGATCAGGCAATGAGCAGACCCTGATGATCGCCAAAATGCTGGACGATAAGCTGGGGATGATGGTGAAGATGCTTTCCAAATAAAACGATCTGAAAGAGGCTCATCCCCGAAAAGATGAGCCTCTTTTTTAATACCTGAGATCATGAAAAAAAATGAATTCATACAACTTGTTTTGGCTGCGGTAGTGCTGGGACTGGCCGGCATATCTCCCAACCTCTTTGCGGTTGCCGAGGCCGGCATTGCCACCCTTTCACATCTGGCCCTTTCTTTCCTGTTACCCTCGGTGATCCTGATCTTTGTCGTGACCGTCCTGGCGCGTGTTCTTAAATATGATCAGTTGCGAAAACAGATAAGGAACGGTATCCTTGCCGGTCTGGCCGGTACCATAGGTCTTGAGATCGTCCGTGAGATCGGCTTCCGCCTCGGCGGCATGCCGGGGGACATGCCCAAATTGCTGGGTGTGCTGATCCTGGATCGTTTTGCCTACGGCCCGAGCTTCTGGTCCAATGTGGCCGGGTGGTCATACCACTTCTGGAATGGTGCTGCCTTTGGCATCGTGTTCAGCCTGCTGGTGGGACAGGGAAAAAAATGGATGGGGATCGTTTATGGTATACTTGTAGGGATAGGCTTTATGGCCAGCCCCGTACCGCGGGCGCTCGGCATCGGGAGCTTCGGGCTGGAGTTCCGCGACGGATACCAGTTCGCCCTGACGGTAACCCTGGCCCATATCGCCTTTGGTGCGGTGACAGGATGGGTGATCTACCGCATGAACAAGGGGATGCCGGATATACTGACGAGGGTGAGACAGTCATTTGTCTGCCCTGTAAGAAAAGGTGAAAGCTGAAATATAAAGGTTTGAAGTTTGAAGTTTGAGGTTTGATGCTCGCTGCGCGAGCGTTTGAGGTTTTGTATACCACCTTCCTGGTTCTTGTCTCTTGTCTCCTGGTTCTTTCCTTTACCGTTCCCCCAGTTTCAGCCGTATCTTTTTCTCCTGACCTCCTCTCATCACGGT
>WFRO01000012.1 GCA_015486475.1 Bacteroidales bacterium | reverse complement strand
GTCATGGTACAGCCGCTCTGCCGTCTTGTTCTGTAACAAGAAATTGTCGTCCAGAAATGATCTCATTTTTCCATCTTTTTAAAATGTATTCTTAAATTTAGTTCTCTAAAAAAATAGGTATTTAAATATCTATTAAATTACCTATTTTAATACCTATTTAAATAGGTATATTATGTTTGTAATTTTAAGGGTTGCGAGACCGCAAACTCGATACTCGATACTCTAAACTCATAACTTTTAACTCCAGGCACTCCACACTCCACACTCCAAACTTCTTCACGCATTATACGTCCCCGACACCGTAT
The DNA here is from genome assembly GCA_015486475.1 of Bacteroidales bacterium. Lineage (GTDB taxonomy): Bacteria > Bacteroidota > Bacteroidia > Bacteroidales > VadinHA17 > DRPN01. The sequence continues at coordinate 4,960 of WFRO01000012.1, read as the reverse complement.
CCCCGCCGTGGCCGGTCCAGTTGGTGTGGAAGAACTCGCCGCGGGGGCGGTCCACCCGTTCGTAGGTATGGGCGCCGAAGTAGTCGCGCTGGGCCTGCAGCAGGTTGGCCGGCAGACGGCCTGTGCGGTAGCCGTCGAAGTAAGTGAGGGCAGCGGCCATCGAGGGGATGGCTATGCCGTGGGTGAGGGCGGTGCTCACCACACGCCGCCAGCTCTCCTGGTTCCCTTCGACGATCGTTTTGAAATAGGGGTCGAGGATCAGGTTGCGCAGGTCCGGTGTCTTCTGGTAGGCTTCGTTGATCTTGCCCAGGAAGGCGGAGCGTATGATACATCCCCCGCGCCACAGCAGGGCGATGCGTCCGTAGTCCAGCTCCCAGCCGTAGGTTTTGGCGGCCTCGCGCATGAGGGTGAAGCCCTGGGCGTAGGAGATGACCTTCGAAGCATACAGGGCATGCCGGATATCTTCGAGGAAAGCTTTTTTATCACCTTCGAAGACAGGTGCCGGGCCCTTCAGCACTTTCTCCGCTTCCACCCGTTCCTCTTTCTGGGCCGAGAGCGCCCGGGCGAAAACCGACTCGGCGATGAGTGTCAGGGGCACGCCTTCGTCGAGGGCGGCGATGGCTGTCCATTTGCCGGTGCCTTTCTGGCCCGCAGCATCGAGGATCTTCTCCAGCAGCGGCTCTCCGTCCTCATCCTTGTAGGCCAGGATGTCGGCCGTGATCTCGATGAGGTAGCTATCCAGCTCTCCTTTGTTCCATTCGGTGAACACATCATGCATCTCGTCGTCGCTCATGCCCAGCAGCTTTTTCATGATAAAGTACGACTCGGCGATAAGTTGCATGTCGCCGTATTCGATGCCGTTGTGCACCATCTTGACAAAGTGGCCGGCGCCGTCGCTGCCTACCCAGTCGGCGCAGGGCGTGCCGTCCTCCACTTTGGCGGACACCTTCTGGAAGATCTCTTTCACATGAGGCCATGCCTCGGGCGATCCTCCCGGCATCAGCGAGGGGCCTGTCAGGGCGCCTTCCTCGCCGCCGGAGACACCGGTGCCGATGTAATAGAGCCCTTTGCTCTCCACGTATTGGGTGCGGCGGATGGTGTCAGGGAAGTGGGAGTTGCCCCCGTCGATGATGATATCCCCTTTGTCGAGCAGGGGGATGAGCCGGTCGATGAAGTCGTCCACGGGCTTGCCCGCCTTGACGAGCATCATCACCTTGCGGGGCCGCTCCAGCGCGTCCACCAGCTCTTCGAGCGAGTGTGTGCCGATGATGTTCTTTCCTTTGCCGCGGCCGTTGACGAACCGGTCCACTTTTTCCACGGTACGGTTATAGACCGCGACGGTAAAGCCTTTGCTTTCCATGTTCAGGACCAGGTTCTCGCCCATAACGGCCAGTCCGATCAGTCCGATATCTGCTTTTTTCATTTTTTTAAGTATTTAGTATGTTAAACTTCAATTCTCTGAAGATCTTTTCCATTTCTTCATGAGGGGGATCCAGTTGTACGGAGTAGTTTTGGAACTCTCTGCGTACGGGGTAGTTGCCCCGCAGCTCCTCGAACCGCTCCGGTGACTCCCGCAGCGTTTTGTCATCCCTCCAGATGGGGTAGGTGTGGAGGATGGCCTTGCGCAGCGCCTCTTCGCGGTTGATCTCTTTTGACGAGAGCCGTATCACCGGCTTTTCAGGCGGCGGTAGCTGTCCGGGGAACCATTCTGTCAGGGGCAGGCCGAAGTGCCGGGCCAGGGTCTGCACCGACATGGCGGTGCCGTTGGCCTTGCCGTCCACCGAGTATCCGGCGATGTGGGGAGTGGCCAGGTCGGTCAGCGCCAGAAGCTCCTTGTCTATGTGCGGCTCGTGGTTCCACACGTCCAGGACGGCGCCTCCCAGGTGCACGTTGCGGAGGGCCTCTTTCACCACAGCATCCACGATGACGGGGCCGCGGGAGCTGTTGATCAGGATGGCGCCGGGTTTCATGCGGCTGAGGAAGAAGGCATCTACCATGCCCAGCGTACGGTCTTTGCCTTCCCGGTTGAGGGGGACGTGCAGGGTGATGATATCGGCAGCCTCCAGGAGACGGGGCAGGGAGATAAATTCCCCGTCACCTTCGGCACGCCGGCGCGGCGGGTCGTTGAGCAACACCTCCATGCCCAGCAGCTCTGCCATGCGGGCCACTTTGGAGCCTACGTGCCCCACGCCCACGACGCCCAGGGTGGTGTTCCGGAAGGAGAAACCTCTCTGCTCCGACAGGTGCGAGAGCGCTGCGGCGATGTATTGCATCACCGAACCGGAGTTGCAGCCGGGCGCATTGGTCCAGGCGATGCGGGCCTCCTCCAGGTAAGGTATGTCGATGTGATCAAAGCCGATGGTGGCCGTGGCGATGAACTGCACCCGTGAGCCCTCCAGCAGCGGGCGGTCGATGCGGGTGCGGGTGCGGACGATCAGGGCGTCGGCATCACGCACCGCCGCGCGGTTGATGCGGGCGCCGGGGAGATAGACCACCTCAGCGTACGGCTCGAGGACACCTCTCAGGAACGGGATCTTATCGTCGGCTACGATCTTCATGGAAGTTTGGAGTGTGGAGTTTGGAGTGTGGAGTTAGAGTCGGGATGATAATATGGCTTCACGATTTCTTCCAGCACGCGGTTGGTGCGGGCGGCGGTGAGGCCCGTGCTGGGACACGCACCGGCTTTGCCCTGCAACGTCTCGACAATGCTGCGGATCAGGTTGTATTGTATGTTTTCCGGGTTTTTGTAATGATATAGTTCTTCTCCTTTTTCCGTCACCAGCCGCACAGGGATCACCTCGAAGGTCGAGTACCGGATCGATCCTTCGGAGCCGTAGATAATGATCGTATCGGTCTTGTCTGAAGGGGCGGCGGCAAAGTGCCACATGCCCTCGCCGGCCACACCCGATGCGAAGGTGAAGTGGGCCAGTACGGTGTCTTCGGCATCGTAGAGTCCGGCCATGTTTTTCACCACCGACTGCACTTCTTTTATCTCTATGGGCCCGAAGAAATAGTCGAGGATGTCCAGTGTGTGGGAGGCCAGGTCGTAGAAATAGCCGGCGCCGGAGATCTCCGGCTTCACGCGCCATGGCAGATGGTCGCGGTCAAGGTCTTCAGGCCGTGGCGGCAGCAGCAGGCGCACGCTCACCAGGCGGGGCTCACCGATGCGGCCGGTCTCCAGCCACTCCTTCACCTTCAGGAATCCCGGCAGGCGCCGGCGGTAATAGGCCACAAAGAGGGGCATGCCGGTCTCCTCCGCCACCTTGTTCATCTCCCGGCATTCGGCCCACGTGCGGGCCATGGGTTTCTCCACATAGACGGCTTTCCCCGCGTGCATGGCGGCGATGGCATACTCCGCATGGGTGGAGGGAGGGGTGGCCACATAAACGGCGTTGACCTCCGGGTCACGGATGAGATCCTTTGCTTTGTCATACCAGCGGGGCACCCCGTGGCGGCGGGCATAGGCGGCCGCTTTGGTGCCGTCACGCCTCATGACGGCCACCAGCCGCGATCCTTCCACCTTGTTGAAGGCAGGTCCGCTCTTCTTCTCGGTCACATTGCCGCAGCCGATGATGCCCCAGTTGATCTGTTTCATGCGGCAGGATCTTCAAATTTTTTTCTTTCGGCCCACAGTCCCAGCGCCGGGTTGGAGATGTAGAAGATCTCCTCTCCTCCGGGCAGGGTGTTGTAACCATCCCGCAGGGCGGTGATGTCGTACTTTTTCTGCATCTCCTGCAGGTCTCCATAAGTAAATCCCGCCTGTTCGATCTCTTCGCGGGAGAGATGGCCCGGGCAGTAGGTGATGCGGAAACGGCCTTCCGACGATCCGTGGATGAGGTGGGCGGCGGCAGCCAGGTTGCCCGCCAGGTCGGCATGGTTCTCCGTCTGTGTGAGGATGATGTCGGTGCCGTAGTACCCGTATTTGCGGATGAGCCGGTCGATCTCTTTGTCTTCGCCGAACTCGCGTACGCCGGGGGCCAGGACGATCAGCTCGCCGCCGTCGGCCAGGGCCATGCGGGTGCGGTAGATGGCTTTGTTGCCCAGCCAGGTGCTTTTATACTCGACCGGGTCGAGGTACACCACCACCTTGTCGAGGGGCCGGTCCAGCAGGGTGATGTTTACCTCTGCCGAGAGGGCGGCGGCATGGTAGAAGGTCTCGTGGTCGTCGCCGATGAAGAGTCCGCGGGTTACGAGGTTGCCTTCCTCGTCAGGACCCAGGACGGTCAGCACATAAAGGATGGGTGGCAGCAGGGAGCCGAACATCTCCGAGGCTTTGTTGAGCACCGACCGCACCGGATTATCGGCCCGGCCCATGATACGCTCCATACCATAGACAGCTCCCAGGAAATGGCTTTTGTTGATCCCTTCGTACCCGCCTGTGCCTACGAAGATATTCTTGTTGTAGTTGGCCATGCCGATCACCTCATGGGGCACCACCTGTCCCGGCGAGAGGATCAGGTCGTGGCCGCCCTCGCGCAGGAGACGGTTCACCTGTGCCGGCCAGGCAAAGGAGAGCCGTCCTTCCGTGACCTCCCGGATATAGTCGCCGGGCACCTCGCCGAGGGTGATCACATCCTCACGCCAGTTGTGTACCCGGAAGAGACTGCGTGGCAGGTCGCCGAACATGGCCTGCAACTGCTCCTCCGTCATGGGACTGTGGGTGCCCAGCGCCGGCAGGATGTCGGTGAGCGCCTCGCCGAAGTAGTCGTAAGCGTACTGCGTCAACTCCCCCGCCCGCGAATGAAAACGCGTCATGTCGGGCGGTATGACCAGCACCTTGCGGAAGGTGCCGGCGCGCTCCAGCGCCTCCTGCAGCCCCTGCCGCAGATCCTCCCCGCTGAGCACGGCCGTCGCAGATCCTTTCTCAAAATATATCATAGCAGTTCACAGTTCACAGTTCACAGTTCAAAGTTATTCGAGCATCGAGCTTCGCACTTCCTTCGCCCTTCATCATTCATCG
>WFRO01000011.1 GCA_015486475.1 Bacteroidales bacterium | reverse complement strand
GGCAGGATCCCCGTTGATCCGCCGCACCTGGTCCAGGAGATCCTCTTCGCGGACATCCTCCTCCAGGCGGATCACCGTGGAGTCGAAACCCACCTCGCGGCAGGCTCTCTCCTTGGCAGCCACATAGGTCTCGCTGGCACCGTCATGCCCTACCAGGATCGCAGCCAGATGAGGCGCCCTGCCACCGCTCTTTTTCAGGGCTTCCACCTCCCCCCCGAGCTCCTCCCGGATCTCAGCGGAGGTCTTTTTTCCGTCTATAAGTGTGTACATGTGGTTCGTGGTTTGTGGTTCGTGGTTTGTGGTTCGTAGTTCGTGGTTCGTAGTTCGTGGTTCGTGGTTTGTGGTTTGTGGTTCGTAGTTATGAGTTATTAGTATCGAGTTTCGAGTACCCAGCACCTAGCACCTAGCACCCTGCACCCTGCACCTTTCCTCCTCAAACATAAAACTTTTTCCATCCCGCTATACCCCGTCTGCAGGGACTTTTTTCAAAAAGATACTAACAATACCGGGATCCTGTCCTGATCGCATGCACAACAGATTTTTTCTATTGTATAATATGGGTTAATTTCGCAGCATGATGAGAGTATGGGTAGAACAACATGTGTATGCCATTCTGGCCACGGTGATCTTTCACCTGATCCTGGCGATCATCTTCATGGTCGTGAAGATCAGGGCCCTCCCGGAGAGAACCAACCAGCCCGTGCTCATCACCTTTGAGCAGCCCCCGCCTCCGCCACAGGAAAAGAAGCCGGAAGAAAACCTGGTGCCCGACGAAGAGCTGCAGAAGATGCTGCACAACATCCCCGTGAACGAGGCCATGAAGAAGGATGAGAACATGGATGTCAAAAAGTATATAGACATGGTCAAGGAGGAGATGATCAAAGAAGGGAAGCTGGACAGGAACAATTACATCGACGAGCAGCACCGGCTGGAGGCAGAGACGGAAAAAGAACTTACCAGGCCCCTGCCGCTGAAAGAGGAGGAAAAACCGGGTGATTCGCTGGCCAAAGCGGAGCTGGAAGCTGCCAAATATGCCGGTCCCACCCGTGTCAAATACTACCTTCCCGGCCGGTATGCCAGGGATGTGGTTATCCCGATCTACAAATGTGAGGGCTCCGGAACCGTAGTGGTGAACATTGTTGTGGACCGGTCAGGAAGAGTGGTCCAGGCATCCATCGACACCGAACGGTCGGAGACAAGCCCCTGCATGCATCAAACGGCCCTGCGGGCCGCCCGCCTCAGCCTGTTCAACACCACCGATCTCTCCGGACCGGAAAAACAGAATGGTACGATCACGTATTATTTTGTCCCGCAGGGATAAAGCTAATGCACTACAAAAACAGAGCCTCCCTCGGCCAGATCCCGGGCCATGTGGGTAGAGATATTAAAGGAGAGTGCAACATAAAAGATCCTCACGTCCATGCCGGTAAAAGGATGCTGCCCGTTGCTGTCGGTATAATCCTCGTTCAGGAAATTGGTAAGATAGTATTTTGCCTTGAGATTGATACCTCCCGGGAACTGCACTCCGGCGAAGACCGACGGCATAAAATGCGGCGTTCTGTTGGAGAACCAGTCCTTGTAAACGCTTTTCACATCCCCGTTGAACGTCTTCTCCTTATAATGAAAAAGCCATTCATACTCGGCCCCTGCAAAAAAGTAGATCTTCTCCATGTTCCCGACCTTGATGGCCAGGGGCAGGCCCAGTGTGTAGGAACGTCTTTTGATCTTGTCGATATCGGGATCCGGCACCTCGTCCTGTATATAACCCACGTTGCGTATCGCCAGGCCGGTATAAATACCACCCCACCGGTAAAAATCGAAATTGACCAGGGGAGAAACATGGAAAAAAGCGGTGAAACGCATGTTGTTGTTCATTTTGTTATCCCCGTCCTTGATCGTAGCCCCCTGGAACAGGAACTCATTTTCAAATGAAAAATAGATATCTGTCTGGTTCTGCGCAAGCGACAATAAGGGCAACAGCATCAGCAGCGATGTGGTCAGGTAGATCTTTTTCATAACCTATTTATCTTTTAAATGAGCGCTCAAAATACAAAAAAAAAGCTACTTCAACCCAAAATCAGCAATAGAAAATCGCAAGTGTTTTTCATTGCTGATCGATCAAGGATTTCATCTGTTTTGGCTATTCACCAAAACCGTGAATACCTGGTATCAAGTCAACCATAAAACAAGGTATTATCAAGCTTGTCCCGCCCGCCCCCCTGACCATACAATAAGTTTGGAGTGTGGAGTGCCTAGAAGTTGGAGTTGGAAGTTAAAAGTTGCCGGGTGCTTGGGAGGAGCCTGACGCTCGAAGCTTCGAAGCTCGAATGATTG
>WFRO01000010.1 GCA_015486475.1 Bacteroidales bacterium | reverse complement strand
TGAAGATGGAAGCCCCTGCGGCTCCCTCCGGCATGGTCATGCCGCGCTATGGGGATCCGGAGGGGGAAAAGGGAAGGATCCCTGACCTGCGGCAGCTGCTCTGCTGGCAACCTGACCTGGTGTTGAAAAAGGATCAGGTGAAAACACTCTCCTTTTTCAGCAGCGACCTGAGTGGTGATTATATTATCCGCGTGACAGGCATAACGGCAAAAGGACGAGAGGTCGTGGCCGTAAGCCGTTTCTCCGTCAGGCGGAACGGGAACGAAGGGGTGATAACTGAAAACGGGGGAGGAGGGAAATGAAGGAGCTGAGGAAAATATATCTGCCGGCACTGGCAGCCCTGATGTTGCTGTCCGTTGCCCGCCATGTGCGGGGGCAGGATACGCTTCCTGCTGTACTCACCGAACCTAAACTGTGCGGGGAATGGTATACCCCGGAGATCGGGTATGTAGGGAGCCAGTTGTTCCGGGGAGACTGGTTCCGGGGCAGTGTGATCCTGGAAGACGGCAGAATAGCCGACGACAAGATGCTGGCATATAACGGAATGCAGGACCAGCTGATATGGCTGGATAAAAAAGGAGGCAAGGTGCTCACCCTGGATAAAGGATTGATCGCAGGATTCGTGCTGCGGGATGATAAAGGGGAGGAGATGCGTTTCCGGAAGATCCGGGTAAAACCTCTTTTGCAGAATGATTCTGTTCCGGTCTATGCACAGGTACTTTTCGAAGGAGAGAATATCTCGTTGTATGCCCAAAGAAAGATCGTAAATGATTATACGGAAACTTATGGAGGATATGTAACCAGTGCCAGCCGGAGATATTTGGCGATTAAACCGGTCTATCTCTTCAGAGTGCATGGTAGGCAGAGGGACCGGGAAGAGAAAATCAACCGGAAAACCCTTTATGCTATTTTCCCGGAAAAGAAAAAAGAGATCAGAAAGATCCTCCGTAAGAATCACCTCTCCCTCCACAATGAATACCAATTGATCCGGGCCATCGAACTGATAGACCAGATGGGGCAATGAGTACCGGGGGCGGATCTATACAACTACGTAGCTAACTACGTAGTTAACTACGTAGTTGTAGTTTAGTAACAATCAGTTCCATAACATAATATAAGAATATAATGATAAAAGTAGAAAAATACTTTTATTAAAGTATGAGATATCCCATGCATTCAGGGGGTGTAATTTTGGTTTAAAAATGTCTGGTTCTCCGGTGGATACGGGCAGCCTGATTATATTTGCGATGTTTCCCGAGTTAACCACGTAACTATACTATTGACCTACCCGATGAGATCCGGACATTTGCCTGAAAAGATCATTGCTTTTATCCTGATGGTTGTCTCTTTTTTGAACCTTCAGGCTCAGGAAATTACACCTCTTTTCCCGGGGAATGAGAAGGGGGAAGGACGTTATTATTATGTGCAGGCCTTTTACCGTTTCGGGGATCATCTTACCCGTTCACCCTCCATGCAGCAGATCCTTTCCCGGGGGATCCATTCATTTGAGTTACGTTTCGGGGTACGGTCGGACGGACGTCAGCAATGGCAGCAGTTGCATAACTATCCGCAGTACGGTATCGGGCTTTACAAGGGGGATATGGGTGGGCATCGGGCCGACTCGCTTCTGGGCTCCCCGCTGGCTTTTTTCTTTTATTACGGGGCCCCCCTGGTCAGAAAAGGATGGTTTTCTTTCCTTTTCGATGTGTCTTTTGGACTGGCGTACGGCTTCAGGCCTTACGATTATGAAACCAATCCGGAGCAGGACATGATCGGTTCGCGGCTGAACCTTTATTTTCATCTCGATCCCGAGCTCTGTTTCAGGATCTCCGACCGTTGGGTGCTGTCCCTGGCGCCGGGTTTTACGCACTTTTCCAACGGGCGGCTCTATACTCCGCAACATGGCATCAATACCTTTGACCTGGGGATGGGGCTTCGTTACAATATGACCACCGTCACAAAAAGAACAGGGAATGGGCAGCATCCCTCCCTGCAACCGGTTTACAAGAGATCTCCCCTGGAGCCTTTTCATCCCCGGTTTGAACTACAGATGATGGCCTCTTTGGGCAATGTAATGGCCGCCCGGCCACCGGGCACGCCCCGGGGACCGCGTTACATGACCTCATCGGTATCCCTGGACGGTGCTTATCAATATACCCGGTTGTCGCGTGTAACCCTGGGAACCGACTTTTTTTATGACGGATCGCTCAAGGAAGCCTATGTAAACTGGCAGTACAGAGATATTCCCGCCGGATGGAAAATGTCCATGGGTATGCATGTGGGCCTGCAATATGATGTGGAGCGTATTACCTTTCTCGGGAATATGGGATATTATCTGTATAAAAAGACCCCCCTGCGCGGGAAATATTATATGCGTGTGGGCGGGAGGATCCGGCTTTCCCACGCCTTAGCTGCTCATATCGCCCTGAAGACCATGAACGGTCCCCGCGCCGACTGGATCGAATGGGGCCTGGCATACCGGTGGCCTTTGTTACGGATGAAGAAGGGACAGGGATGACCCCCTGGACCCGTAGAAAGTGTGGAATTTGGAGTGTGGAGTTAAAAGTAAAAAGTGCCTAAAGTTAAAAGTTATAGGGCATTTCCTCATCGCTTTATCGATCTCTCCAATATTCCAATTTTCCATTATTCCATCATTCCCATATACAGGTAACGATGTCTTAGATCCCTCTTGAC
>WFRO01000009.1 GCA_015486475.1 Bacteroidales bacterium | reverse complement strand
TTGCAACTGCCAGGGATCCCCCTGACCCGGTATCTTCATCTCGATCATCCTGTTTTTTCTGTAAATCTAAATGATTTCTCCCTAATCACCAATTTCCTTATTCACTATGAACTATGAACTATGAACTATGAACTACGAACTATGAACTATGAACTATGAACTACGAACTTTTTCGTACCTTTGCGCCCTCATTCAGAGAGGTAATTTATTATTATGCAGTCTATCAGGAATATAGCTATAATCGCCCATGTTGACCACGGGAAAACGACCCTCGTGGACAGGATCATTCAGGAATGCAAGGTGCTGGATCCCCGGAAAGAGCCGGGATCACTGATCCTTGACAGCAACGATCTGGAAAAGGAGCGGGGTATCACCATCGTGTCGAAAAACGTATCGGTAAGATATAAAGGGGTGAAGATCAATATCATCGACACCCCCGGTCACTCCGATTTTGGGGGCGAGGTGGAGCGGGTGCTCCGCATGGCCGACGGCGTGCTGCTGCTGGTGGATGCTTTTGAGGGACCTATGCCGCAGACCCGTTTTGTGCTGGGCAAGGCGATCGATATGGGGCTGAAGCCCATCGTGGTCATCAACAAGGTGGACAAGCCCAACTGCCGTCCCGACGATGTGCAGCAGGATGTCTTCGAGCTGATGTTCAGCCTGGATGCCAGCGAGGAGCAGCTCGACTTCGAGACCCTCTTCGGATCCTCCAAGGAGGGATGGATGAGCCATGACTGGCAAAAACCTGCCGATAACATACGTGCCCTGCTGGACACCATTCTGGAGGTGATCCCCGAGGCGCCTTACCGTGAGGGACCGCTGCAGATGCAGATCTCTTCGCTGGATTATTCCAGCTTTGTAGGACGTATCGCCATCGGCCGCGTCTTCCGGGGCAACCTGCTGGCCGGATCCGAATACCTGCTCCTGAAAAGGGACGGTACACAGAAACCTGTGAAAGTGAAGGAACTTTTTGTCTTTGAAGGGCTGGGCCGGGAGAAGACGGGGAAGGTGCGCAGCGGTGATGTGTGTGCCATCGTGGGGCTGGAGGATTTCGACATAGGGGACACCCTGGCCGATCCGGAGCAACCGGAAGCCCTGCCCCGCATCAGCATCGACGAGCCCACCATGAGCATGCTCTTCACCATCAATACCTCTCCTTTCTTTGGACAGGAAGGGAAATATGTCACCTCCCGCCAGTTGCGTGACCGGCTCTTCCGCGAGATGGAGAAGAACCTGGCCCTCCGTGTGGAGGAGACGGCCAGCGAGGATGCTTTCCTGGTGTACGGACGGGGCGTACTGCATCTCTCCGTGCTCATCGAGACCATGCGGCGGGAAGGATATGAGTTCCAGGTGGGCAAACCCCACGTCATCTATAAGGAGATCGATGGCATGAAACATGAGCCCGTGGAGATCCTGGTCATTGACGTGCCGGAGGAGTATGCCAGCCGGGCCATCGACCTGGTGACACAGCGCAAGGGCGAGCTGAAGGTGATGGAGCCCAAGGGCGACCGCATCCATCTGGAGTTTTCCATCCCCTCACGCGGCATCATCGGCCTGCGTAACAACCTGCTTACGGCCACCGCCGGCGAGGCGGTCATCGCCCACCGTTTTGAGGGCTATGCTCCCTACCGGGGTGACATTGCCACACGCAACAACGGCTCGCTGGTGTCGCTGGAGACCGGGCAGGTGCTGGCCTATGCCCTGGACAAGCTGCAGGACCGGGGACGGTTCTTCATACAGCCGGGCGAGAAGGTTTACAAAGGCCAGGTGGTGGGGGAGTACACCCGCGACACCGACCTGGAGGTCAACGTCCTTAAAGGAAAAAAGCTGACCAACATGCGGGCGGCCGGCACAGATGCGGCAGTGAAGATCGCCCCTCCCATACGTTTCTCCCTCGAGGAAGCCATGGAATACATCCGTGACGACGAATACCTCGAGGTGACCCCCGCCAGCCTGCGCATGCGTAAGATACCGGTGATGAGGAGGAATTAGCTCCCGGTGGTCGCGAAATTAACCCCGACTGCGTCGGGATGAAATTAAGTAGAAATTAGCTCGCTGGCGCTCGCGAAATTACGCTGCTGACGC
>WFRO01000008.1 GCA_015486475.1 Bacteroidales bacterium | reverse complement strand
GGAGAGAGGGATCTCTCCAGACGGAGGTAGACCTTGTAGCGGTCCAGCAGACCTTGCCAGTATTTGTCCGGCATTTGCAGAGGATTCTGTGTAAATCATAAACCCAGAATCAGCAATAGAAAATCGCAAGCGCTTTTCATTGCTGATCGATTAAGGATATCATCGGTTTTGGCTATACACCAAAACCGTGAATTCCTGGTATCAAGATAATCAAAAAAAAGCATTATCAAGATTGTCCAGCCCACCCCCCTGACCCCCTGAAGGGGGAACCCTTACCCACATTGTCTATTGATTAGTGGGTGGACTTCCCCTTTAGGGGACCGAGGGGGTGCGTGGGGTAAGGGTACATTGGTTGCGTCATAATCCGGTTGACATATTCCCGGATCGGGGTAACCCCGTCTAACACATTGGTTCAGCTCATCCTTAGCTTCCTAATGCGTAGTCCGGGATAAAAAAAAAGCTGCAAAGCGAGGCTTTGCAGCTTTTCTTATGTGCAATGTTGATGTTACTGGTTTACCGGAGTTACGGCGTAGAGGCCGGGATCTTCGTTGATGTTGCCATTGGCGTTGAGTTCGGTGAAAGCGTAGAGTAGACGCTGCGGCTGCTGTGTGCCTCCCGGATTGAGGGGGAAGGGCACGATCAGGTCGCTGTCGTCCTTACGCAGGCGACGCACATCGTTGAAGGGGATGTAGGTGCCGAATCCCGACACATAGCGCTCCTCGATGATCTCGCGCAGCAGGGCCCTGGTGGGGTCGATGCCGTCGGGGTTCTCGATGCCGCCATTGGCAAAGTCGGTAGCGTCATAAGCTTCGTAGCCGTACGTGGAATCTGCAAAGGCATCGTTGAGGAAACCTCCTGTGTTGAGCCAGGCGCGCAGGTCGTTGAGGTGGCCCAGGGCGGTGGCAAAATTGACCGTCCGGGCAGCGCACTCGGCCAGAATGAGCTGGTTCTCGGCATACGTGACCATGGGCATGGGCTCCTGGGCTGCGATGATCCCCTGGTTGACCGGTCCACCTTCTTCGTGGATCTCATAATACCAGAAGCGGGCGTTCTCGTTCGTCTTGGCATTGTTCCTGGACCAGCTGCTGTCGGGGCAGATCAGTCCCATCAGGTAACTGCCTTCATTGCCTATGTCACCCCCCCTGGATCCTGCCAGCACCTCATAGAAAAGGTTCTGGTTGCCGTTGGTGGAGGCTTCCGTGGGCGGATAGAACTTCATGGAGGCAGCGTCACTGGCGATGCCGTTCCGGGCTTCCTGGTAGGCTTTGTCATACTGCTTCATCTGCAGGTAGTAGCGGGCCTTGAGCGTGTAGGCTGTCTGGATCCACTTATCCTTGTCACCGCCGAAGTAGATGTCCTTATCCAGGTTACGGCTCACACCATCGTTCAGGTTGTTGATCGCCTCATCCAGCAATTCGATGGCATCCTGGAAGACCTGCGCCTGCGGGTCGAAATGCGGGTCGGGGATCTCGGGGACGTCCACCTCCCGGTAAGGCACATCGCCGAAAAGGGTGGCAGCGGTGCCGATGGCATGAGCTTCGATCACCTTGGAGATGCCCACCAGCAGCATATCATCGGAGGCGTCCCTGCGGATCTGATGCATCTGGGGGATCACCCCTACGTAGATGCTGCGCCATACACCGTTGGATTCGACCGTCGAGAGGTTGTAGCCGTAGATGTTGGAGTAGAGGGAGGCATAGCCTATCAGCTGTCCGCTGTACATGCCGGCGATGCGGTTGAGATGCCCGTTCTGGGCAATGATGTTGGCCAGCTGTGCCCCGGTGAGGAACAGATCGGCTCCCACATCCTCGGGCGTCAGCTTGTTGGGGTTGTCATTGAGATCGTCCACCAGACTCTCACACGATACCAGGGACATGCTTATGACAACCATCATCAGAAGGAAATATCTTATTTTCTGCATAGCTGTATTTGTTTTCATGGTTTTAATGTTCTTAAGCTGTTAGTATGATACGGTGAGTGAGAAGAGGATCGACCGCGTGCTGGGGTTGGTGAAATAATCCAGCCCGAAGCCGTTGTTCACACCGCTCTGGTTGATCTCCGGGTCGACACCGGGGATATGGTCCCAGAGGAAAAGGTTACGTCCCGAGACGGAGAACAGGAGGGATCCCAGCTTGGTCTTGTTCCTGAAATTCCGGCTGTTGAGCGTATAGCTGAGGGTCAGCTCGCGCAGACGGGTCCACGTGGCATCATAGATGGCGAAGTTGTAAGCCTGGTTGTCACCGAAGCCTCCGCCGATGCCGGTACGGTACCAGGTCTCGTCCAGCAGTACGGGGCCTCCGCCGAAGTCATGTATGTTCCCTCTGACGGTGGTGCCTGCCGGGACCACATCGCCGCGGAAGTTCACCAGGTCCTGGTCAAGGGTGACCCTGTTGGCGGTCTCCTTCACCGTTCCGAAACGGCGCAATACCCAAAGGGTACGGGGCGAATAATCGCCACCGTGGGAGTGGGCGAAGAGAACCCGCAAAGCAAATCCTTTCCAGGTGAGGTCGGCGCCCAGGCTGGCGGTCCATTTGGGATTGGGATCACCCAGCACAATGGGTGTGGGGGTGAGCTGCGGGAAACCGTTGGCATCAAGGATGAAATTACCGTTCTCATCGGTCTGCGAGCCGGTACCCACCAGGACGCCCAGGGGCTGCCCTACGATGGCCCGCGAGTCGACAGAGCCGGGAGCCAGCGTGATGGATTCGGTGCCGGCCAGGTCGGTCACCTCGTTGCGGTTGAGGGAGAAGATGCCCAGGAAATTCAATTGCAATGCATGATGATTGATGGCCAGGTAGTTGGCTTCCATCTCAAAACCGTGGTTCTTCATCGAAGCGGCATTGGCATAAATGGTCTCAAAACCGGAGGAAGGTGTCAATGCTACGTTGATCAGGATGTCGTCGATGTGGTTCTGGTAATAGGTGGCCGAGAGGGAGAGCGCATCCTTGAAAAAGCGCAGGTCGGTACCGAGCTCCCATTCCGTTTTCATCTCCGGTTTCAGATCGGGATTCCCCAGGTTATTGTCCAGACGGTAACCTCCTCCGAAGTTGTTGATGTCGAGGGGATCACTGTATGAGCTATAATAAAAGTTAGCGTCTGTCAGGGTCTGGAAACGGTAAGGTTGCGGTTGTACCCCCACTTTACCCCAGGAAGCGCGCAGCTTGCCGAAAGAAAATACGTCGGAGGTGAGCCCCAGGTCGGAGAACTGCCAGGCAGCCTCGAAAGCGGGATAAAAGAAGGAGCCTTTGATGGAGGAGGCAGCCTCCAGGCCGCCGGAGGCGGTGACGAACAACTGTTCCAGGATATTGAAAGTGAAAGAGTAATATCCTCTGTTCGAACGTATATCGCGGACATAATTATGAAAGCTGGTGGCCTCATTGGCCGAGTTCAGGTCGGTGGTGGGCTTGCGGGCATTTACTTTGAAACCCTGCACCGATCCCGAGTTGTACTGACGCTGCCTGTCGTTGATGTTCCAGCCTACGGTGGCGTCCAGCTTAAGACTGCTGCCCAGGTTGAAATTGCCGCGCAGGATGGCGTCGAAGTTAAGCTCCTGTTCGGTGATCATGTCTTCGTTCATCAGCCCGTTGCGGCGGGCGCTGCCGGCCGAGTTGATCGGGAAAAAGTAAAGCCGGTGGTCACCGGAGCGGTCTATGCCGCCACGCAGGGTGATGCGCAGCTGACTGATGGGCTTGATGTTGACCTCCTCCGACATGAGGAAACGGTCCACGTCCGAGGTGGCTGTCTGCTGGTGGATCGTCCACATGGGGTTGTTATATGTGGGCGTCGAGTTTCCCAGATAACGGCGGTAACCCCTGTGGTGATCCGGATAGGCTACACCATTGTCATCGTAGTAGGTGCCGTAATAGTCGTGGTTATCAAAATCGGGAGGTGTACGCAACAGCCCCAGCATGACGCCGGCGACGTTGGAGCTCTGCTGTATCCTGTTGGAGGAGCTGCCAATGTAACCGGCTTTGGTGTTCGAGCTGAACCAGTTGTTGGGCACGAACTTAACGTTCACACGCAGATTGGTGCGGTGGTAGTCGGCCTCACGGATGATGCCCTGTTGGTCCAGACGTCCGAAACTGAAGAAATACTGGGTCTTCTGGGTGCCGCCGCTGAAAGAGAGCTCGTTCTGCCAGAAACCGCCTGTATGAAAGATGTCATCCCAGTTGGAGTCCACATAAGTCTCTTTCGAGTTTTTGGTAAGGATGGGATAGTATTTGTTGCCGTTAAGGGCTTCGAAGTAGCGTCCGGTCATATCCACCTCATCCTCTCCGCCGGCACGATCGGGGATGTAGTCGCCCCACGACTCAGCACGGGTGGGGTTATATACTCCGCCGCGTCCCTGACCGTAAGTGTTCTGGATGGGATAGCGCTTGTTCACCTGGTCCATGGAGTAGGTCAGGCTGTAGTTGATGTGCAGGCGACCGGCCTGTCCGTTCTTGGTGGTGATCATCAGCACGCCGTTGGCAGCACGTGATCCCCAGAGAGCAGCGGCAGCAGCTCCTTTCAGGATCTCCACCGACTCGATGTCCTCGGGGTTGATGTCGTTGAGGCGGGATTGCTGGGAAACCCCTGCGTCACGCCCGCCGTTACCTCCTCCGTAAAGGGTGGAGTTACTGATGGGTACCCCGTCGAGGATCACCAGCGGCACGCTGGAGCCCGAGATGGTGTTGGCACCCCGGATGCGTATGTTGGTACCGGCGCCGGGGTCCCCGTTGGTACGTGCCACATAAACATTGGAAGCACGGGCTCCCAGGGCATTCAGCACCAGCGGCTCTCCCGAGCTGACGATCTCCTCGGAGCTGACCGTCGAAGAGGTGGTGGCTGTCTCGTCTTTCTTTACCTTGAATCCCAGGGAGGTGACAATGACCTCATTGATGCGGCGGTTGGCCATAGGCAGCCGGACATCTATGACATTGTCCGGGCCTACCGGTACCGTCATCGTCTC
Organism: Bacteroidales bacterium; assembly: GCA_015486475.1. Lineage (GTDB taxonomy): Bacteria > Bacteroidota > Bacteroidia > Bacteroidales > VadinHA17 > DRPN01. The sequence goes on along the minus strand of WFRO01000008.1, from coordinate 878 downwards.
ATATCCCACAAAGGAGATCATCAACGTGTCATGTCCCGTAGCCGGGATGGAAAGCTTAAAGGCGCCTTTCAGGTCCGTGACCGTCCCCGTCGTAGTTCCCTTCAGGATGACAGAAGCGCCCGGAAGGGGGTCGCCGCTTTCATCCATGACATGGCCGGTGATGACACGAAGCGTTTGCGCAAAAAGATCCGGGCCGTTGCCGAGAAACAACAACCCGCCAAGCAGCAGGATCCCGCTTCCTCTCAGAATATAGGACCTTGCCTTGCGGAAGATACCGCAAAATGACTCTTTTTTCATAGGTGTTTGGTTTTGAAGGTTAATAAATCGGGTTAATTAACGGGTTTAATAGGTCAGGGGTTATTAAACATTTTGAAAATTACAGAATTAGCAGGGAAATCAGGAACAAAAACAGGTACAAGTGGCGGTATGAACGTTGACAGAAAATACCATAATGAGGTTTGGTCGTTTTTCTATTTATATTCAAATATTATAAATTTTTTGCACTTACAGAAAAGAAATATGATAAAAATCATGATCTGCAGGATAAAACGCTTAAAAAAACTGTATAAATGTATAATTATGCAAAAAAAGGAAAAGATGCGGCATGCCTGGAGGTAAAAGCGAATGAAGTGTGAATAAGTTGATGAGTTGATGAGTTGAGGGGTTTAATATGGAATAAATGTATATTTTCGGTGCGGAAAATGATCTTTCATGAAGCAGTATGATCTGAAGTATGTCACGGCCTTATCGCTGGTGACGGCGATGGGGGGGCTGTTGTTCGGCTACGACTGGGTAGTGATCGGTGGGGCGAAACCCTTCTATGAGCAGTTCTTTTCCATCGCCTCTTCTCCGGCCCTGCAGGGATGGGCGATCAGTGC
>WFRO01000007.1 GCA_015486475.1 Bacteroidales bacterium | reverse complement strand
GTATAGGCGGATCCGCGTTTTTTAAGGTCCATGCTGATCATGCCGGCGGGCAGGGGCATCTCTGCATGGAACTGTTGCAGGTTACCCGGTGCCGGTGCTACCGTGACCATTTTGAATCCCGCTGTGCCCGGATAGATACCGGCGACGGTGTGCAGGAGGTCAAAGGCCGGACTGGCACTCCATCCGTGACATTCGGAACGGGGGTTCACGTCCGTCTCGCCGAAGGTGGTCATGCCGTTGCGGATCATCCGCTCCCAGGGAGCCATCATGGTAGTGTAACGTTCGGCAAGGCCTGCTTTCTGCAAGGCCCTGAAGAGATAGAACCGGAAATAGATGGTGCTTTGGATCAGGGAGGTATCGGTCAGGATCTTCTCCATCAGGGCCGGTTGTTCCTGCGGGGGCAGGGCATCGGTGAGGATGGCGAAGATATTGGTGTGCTGGGAGAAGATCTTTTTCTCCGGCGTTTCGGCGAACAAGCCTTTTCTTTCATCAAAACAGTGTTCATTCACGGCCCGGATGACCCGGGTGGACTGTGCCCTGTATACGGCTGCTTCTTCCTGACGGCCGAAATGTTCAAAAATATCTGCAGCGTTCTGTAAAGCCAGCACATATTGCAGGGAGATATTGGCAGAATAGCCGTCATCGGCGCCGGGAGGAATACCGTTCATGAACCCTTTGGCCCAGTCGGTGAAGTTCCACCATTCCAGATGCGTCAGCAGGCCGGTGCTGTCCGTTTTCCCTGCAAACCATCTCAGCACGTCCTGCATGCCCGGAAGAAAACGGGCCAGGAAACCGGGGTCGTCCCGGTACAGGAAATAGTCGTGGATCATATCGATCCAGATGAGCGAGTAAGGCGGGATGATCTGGGTGATGTAGGCGGGATACCTGCTCTGTGTGAGCCCCAGGGGTACCCGCGAATCGTCAAACTGGCAGAGCGCCTTTCGCATCAGCCGGTCATCGCCGGAGACATACAGGGATATGAGCGCTTCGATACGCGTATCCCCAATATATTGTAGCTGCTCATAATAAGGATCCATAAAGGTCTCAGCCGCCGAGTTGCGGAGCGTTCTCCAGGAAACTTCAAAGATCCTGTTCAGCAAAGTATCGTTGGAGATGAATTTCCCTTTTTCCCGGAAAGGATAGACTGTGTAAATACTGTGATAATCCTCCAGCACCAACGGCTCATTGCCGGTACGGATGTCAAACTGTACAAAACGGTAGGTCCTTCTTCCCCAGGGAACGAATTTCCTTTTGGCTCCTCCGTCGGGGAGTATGATATCGTAAATGCCCCGGATCTCTTTGTCTGTAAAGATATTGCGGTTTCCTTTCAGGTCGTACAGGATCATGTTACCGTCGCTGGTGCGGGTGACAGGGTTCTTTTTATACAGCGCTTCCGCATAGGTGATCCTGATACGGCTGCCTTTCCCTTTGCTGTAGATAAGTTCGGGATAGCCCGTGGTATGGACTGAATGGTCCAGGAGCAGGGAAACCCTGCTGTGTGGCGGGATCGTCAAAGGACCTTTGCCTTTGATAAAAGAAGGATCCGGAGGGATGCCGTTGCTGCGGATGATCCGGGTAAAACGTTGTTCTGTCTCTTCCATGAACGGTATCTCCCTGGGTACCAGGAACCAGGTGCTGCCATACAGGAAACCCCTGCCTACGGCAAACTCTACGGTACCTTTCTTGGGTTTCAGCCACCGGGAATCATCGAAGCCGGTTTGCTGCCATCCCCAGGGATATTGTTGCCCGTCCACCCTGTCTCCCGGGCCTGCCGCATAATAGGCTTTAAGCGAATCCGGGGTGAAAGGAATGTCGGTATAGGCATCATTGCGGATTACTTTCCATTGAAAAGTGCCGGTATTGATATTTACGGGATCTGTTTTGTCTCCCTGAAGAATGAATGCGGTCTGGAAGGTTTGTTGGGCTGCTTTGCGGTATTCTCCGAAATTGATCACTTCGGCAGCCAGCACGTTTTCCCCTGTTTTCAGATAAGGGGCGATATTCAGTTTTTCATAACGCCAGTTGAGCAGATCGCCTTCGGCCGGGCCCTGACAAATATAAAGTCCGTTCACATAAAAGCGGTAACGGTTGTCAGCAGAAAGATATACGACGAAAGAGTCCGGCACCTCCTCCAGGTCAAAGCTCCTGCGGAAGAGGAACACTCCGTAATCCAGTGTGGAGGCAGAAGGGTGTGTGATCCACTGGGCCGTCCAGGCATGTTTCAGTTGGGTATAGTCTTTCCCCTGGTAGTTGATC
>WFRO01000006.1 GCA_015486475.1 Bacteroidales bacterium | reverse complement strand
TCGATCTGATCATGGGTCTCATATTTCCCCAGCTGGCCGTACGTGATCTTTTTGAAGGCCTCGCCGCGGGCACCGGTGCCGCGGTTATCCACCGACACCACGATATATCCCCGTTGTGCCAGCAGCTCGTTCCAGCCATAACTCCAGTTATCCCGCACCGTCTGCGAGCCGGGGCCTCCGTAATTATTGAAAAAGACGGGGTATTTTTTCGACGGATCGAAATCGGGCGGCTTGATCATCCAGCCGTTGAGCTCCACACCGTCGGAGGTGGTGAAGGTAAAGAACTCCTTCGGCTTCACCCCGTAGGCTGCCACCTTTTCCTTCAGTGCGTGGTTATCCTCGAGCGTGCGGATCAGTTTACCCTCCGCATCGTGCAGGGTCACCACCGTGGGTATGCTGACCGAAGAGTAATAGTTGATGTAATACCTGAACCCTTTGCTGAAGACCGCACTGTTGGTGCCGGTCTGCTGCGAAAGCTTTTTCTTTATCTTGCCGTCCAGCGACACCACATAGACGGAGCGCCGCAGGGGCGATTCCTCCGACGAGGTGTAATAAAGCAGTCTTTTCTTGTTGTCGATGCCAAGGAACCGGTCTACATCCCAGTTGCCTTTTGTGAGCTGACGGATCAGGTTGCCGTTCAGGTCGTACAGGTAAAAATGTTTGTAGCCGTCTTTCTCGCTGTACAGAACGAACTCCTTTCCGTCATCCAGAAAAACGGGATAGTTGTCATCGATCTCCTCGATATAATACTTGTTCTTTTCGCTGTACACCACCGAGGAGCGGCCGGTAGCAGCATCGGCCAGGAGGATCTCAATGTGGTTCTGCAGACGGTTCTCCCGGACCATGGCAAGGATATTCGGGTCTTTGGTCCATTTGATGCGGGGGATGTACTGATCGGTCTCCTTGCCGGTATCCATCTGCACTTTTTTGCCTGTGGTCAGGTCATACACCCAGATCTGCACGATCGAGTTCTTCTCCCCTGCCTTGGGGTATTTGAAGGTATAGTTCTCCGGGTAGAGCCTCCCCTGGAAAAGGGTCATGTTGAACTGTTTGACCCGGCTTTCGTCAAAACGGTAAAAAGCCAGCTTCTTACTGTCGGGCGACCAGGCAAAGCCCCGTGTGATGGAGAACTCCTCCTCATATACCCAGTCGGTGGTGCCGTTGATGATGTGGTTGTATTTCCCGTCGGTGGTCACCCGGTGCTCCTCTCCCATATTCTGATCCAGGTAAAAAAGATCATTGTCCCGTACGAAAGCTATTTTCGTGCCGTCGGGGGAGAAGGTCGCCAGACGTTGCGCGCCGTTCTCCGAAAGGCGTATAAAGCTGACCTCTTTCCGGTCGTAGATATAATATTCAGCTGTAAAGGAGCGGCGGTAGATCTGGTGATGTTCCGTTTCGAAGAGGATCTGGGTCTCGTCGGGGCTGAAAGTATAGTCTGAGAAATGGTCAAAAGGGGGCTCTCCCATCAGGTCCAGGTTGAAGACTGTATCCACCGCCTCGCCGGTCTTGTAGGAAAACATGACGATCACCCTTCCCCTTTCGGAGGTTGTGTAGTGTTTCCCGTCGTTCATCGATCGCAGGCCGGATACTGACTTGCTGCGGAAGGTGCCGTTGGAGGTGATGTCCGCCACGGTGATCTTCCTGTACTGCCCGGCAGGCTGCGAAGCGTTCAGGGAAGAAACAGAAAAAACGGCCGTCACGGCCAGGAAAAGGAAAAGCATCTTTTTCATCTGTTCAAAATTTTTATTTTACTGAAAATAAAGAAAATAAAAATTTCTTCACATTCAGGAACTCCCGATGAATTTTGATCATTTTCCTGTGAGTATTTTAAAATGATAAAATTCATGGTCGTTTCATTTCATTTCTCTCTTTTGGATCTTCAAAAGGCCAAAGTTGTTAAAAATCCGGCAGACGAACAAGAGGGAAGAAGCTCGATGTCTGTCCTTCGGTACGCCTTCGGCTACTCAGGAACCCTCCTTTAATTCCTGCAACGATGAAGCGATGAAGAAATTATGCGATGATGCGAAATAATTTTGAATTCTGATTTTTCAACCATTCACACATTCATGCATTCAATCATTTCCAACCCAGCACCTAGCAACCTGCACCTAGCAACCTGCACCCTGCACCTAGCAACTTTTCACACTTTTCATACTTTTCGACTTATGTTATTATTCTTATCTTTGTGCCTTATTACAAAGCACTGACACGACCATGATAAAGATAAAGTTTCCGGACGGGCATGAGAAGGAGTTTCCCGAGGGGGTGACGGGCCTGGAGATC
>WFRO01000005.1 GCA_015486475.1 Bacteroidales bacterium | reverse complement strand
TCTGGCAGGAACGCAACCTGTTGCCCCATCTCACCAACGTAAAGCCGGCGATCCTGGTGGTGGGCGGCTGGTATGATGCGGAAGACCTGTATGGCACTTTCGCCACCTATGAGACCATCGAGAAAAAGAATCCCGGCACCGAGAACCGCATCGTCATCGGCCCGTGGCGGCATGGCGGATGGGCCCGGGGAAACGGCGATCATCTGGGATATGTCTGGTTCGCCACCGACCCGGCTCCCTCCGAATATTTCCAAAATGAGATCGAATTCCCCTTTTTCAGCCACTACCTGAAAGGGAAAAAGAAAATGGATCTCCCCGAAGCCGTGATGTACGAGACAGGCAATAATAAATGGTTGAGCTTCAACACATGGCCTCCGGAAAACACGATTGCGAAGAGCTTCTATCTATCTACGGACGGCACTCTTCGCAGCCAAATGGAAACGGGCGATCCCTTCAGGGAGTTCGTCAGTGATCCTTCCAAACCGGTGCCTTACACCGAGCTGATCACTACCGGCATGTCACCACAATACATGACCGACGACCAGCGTTTCGCCGCCCGCCGTCCCGACGTTCTGGTGTACCAGACCCCTCCCCTCACGGAAGAGGTCACCATCGCCGGCAAGCTGGGCGTAACCCTTCATGTTTCCACTACGGGGACCGCCTCCGACTGGGTGGTCAAGCTCATCGATGTTTATCCGGACGACTATCCCGACTTCCCGGAAAATCCTTCCTTCATTCACATGGGAGGCTTCCAGCAGATGGTACGCAGCGAGGTGTTCCGCGGACGCTATCGCAACAGCTATGAACACCCGGAGCCTTTTGTTCCGGACAAGGTCACGACGGTGCATTTTCCCCTCCAGGATGTCCTGCACACGTTCAAAAAAGGACACCGCATCATGATCCAGGTGCAGAGCAGCTGGTTCCACCTGGTGGACCGGAATCCGCAGAAATACGTGAAGAATATTTACCTGGATGCCAAAGAAGGGGATTTCATCAAAACCACCCAGCGGGTGTACGGTAGCTCGGTGATACGTTTCAGGGTGTTATCCCCTGAGGCGGAGCTGCAACCGGGCCCGGATATCGCACATTAGTGTCAACTCAAAAGTCTCTTAGAACAAAAGACTACTCTCAGGCAGGGAGAAATGAAAGAATATCCAGGCGATGAAGTGATGAAGCGATACCTGCCTGCCGCAGGCAGGAAGAGATAATGCGATAATGTGAATAGCCTGATCCTATAACTTTTAACTTTAGGCACTTTTAACTTTTAACTTCTTGCAACTCCACACTCCAAACTCCACACTCCAAACTTATTACCTGGTCAGGGAGGCGGGGAGGTCATAGGATGTGCCGGATATCAGCTGACTTGAATTTAATGTTTTTTCCACAACTTCTCGATCTCTTCCAGCGACCTGCCCTTGGTCTCCGGTACCAGCTTCCACACGAACCAGGCGGCCAGAATGCCCATCACGCCGTAGATCCAGTAGGAGAAACCGTGATGGAACACCGCGTTGAGCGTGCTGTTGTCGTTCATCATCGGGAAGGTCCAGGAGATGATCAGGTTGGCTACCCACTGTGACGCCACAGCGATGGACATAGCACCCCGGATGCTGTTGGGAAAGATCTCCGAGAGAAGCACCCACGTCACGGGTCCCCACGACATGGCAAAGAAAGCCACATACATCAGCATGAACACCAGCGAGCTCATCCCCAGGCGCTGCAGATAGAAGGTCATGCCCAGACCGAACATGGCCACGGCCATCCCCAGCGCACCGATGATCTGCAGGGGTTTGCGGCCGAAACGGTCGACCGTCACAATGGCCAGGACGGTGAAGAGCAGGTTGATCGTCCCCACGATGGCTGTCTGCAGCAGGGCCGTATCGGTAGCTGAACCCATGTTTCGGAAGATCTCCGGCGCATAGTACAGCACCACGTTGATGCCCACGAACTGCTGGAAGACCGACAGCATGATGCCGATGAAGATGACCATTCCTCCGAAAGAGAGCCACGGCACCGACCGCTCCCGCAGCGTGTCGCGTATCTCAGCGAGGATCCTGCCGGCC
>WFRO01000004.1 GCA_015486475.1 Bacteroidales bacterium | reverse complement strand
TGCGGAGTGCAAAAGTAAAATTTACCGGCCAAAAAACAAGCTTCAGCTCCCGGAGGTCTTCAGGTTCATTTTGTGGTAATCCCCGATACGCCCTTTCAGGATGTCCAGGTAATTGCGGGTCACAGGGGAATCGTCCATCTCAAGCGAGCGTTGCAGCCACGAGACGGCAATATCCAGCTTGTCGTTGATCTCGCTTACCAGAGCCATGTTGAAAGCCGCTTTGGCAGCCAGTTTCCTGCCGGCCGTTAACGCCAGTTTTTTCCAGATCAGGGCTGCGGCCATCCATTGGTTCTTTCCGGCGTAACGCGCCGCCTCTTTCATCTTCTTTTTGGAGCCGGTATAATAGATCCGGGTCACCGGATCCCAGACGGGGAAGATACGATATGCATTGTGCTGCCCCGCCATGGAGGCCAGGTCATCGATGGCTTTCCGGATATTGGGCAGACGCCCCACAGCATCCCTGTATGAAAAACCGGCACTGCTGAGATGCAGAGTATCCAGCAAAAGGGTGCTGTCCATGGGCAGCGTATCCTCCCGCTGGTATAAATACCAGGAGGTCTGTATGGTCAGGATCACATTGACGACCGTGAACCACTCGCCCCCGCCGTCTTCTCCGTCGGAGACCATGAACTCCTCTTTTGTATAGATCGAATCCGAAAGCCACAGCCCGGACAGATCCACACAGGTGAGTGCTTCATTGCGGTCCATGATGCGGTCCCGCTGACCCTTGGGCAGAGGAGGCGGCATGGTCTCCACACTGTCCACAAAAACCGAATCAAAGAGGATATTGTCCGTCCAGGGAGAGTCGGAGGCCACATCCGTGAACCCGTAAATGGTCTTCCAGGAGATCTCATGGTACATCTTTACCGGCACCTTCAGGTCGTGAAAGATCAGGGTGTCGTTCCATCGTTTTTCCTCCAACATCCTGTTTAGCAGGACAATATTGCGGGGGGTGTTGAAAAAGATCTTTTCCGGAGGATGCAGGACCTGGATACCTACCTCCCGGGTGGTATAGCACCCATGGAGCAGGGGGACAAAGAGGAAAAGGACCCACCACGGTCCCCGTGCTATCCTTTGCCTGCCCTGGTCTTTATTTTTTCCGCGTGCTGATCTCACGTTCAATAATATTTTGATAACCGGTCATTTCTGTGGAAGGAAATGATCTGACAGCCTCGGTAATGTATTTCAGTGCATTCGCGTAATCTCCCTGTCTTTCCCGGGCCAGGGCCAGGTTGTAAAGGATCTTTGCCCTTTTCCTTTTTCTCAGGTGATCAAGTGCCCCCTCCCACGCTTCCTCCGCCCGGTCCCATTGCCGGAACTTTACATCCCGGGTAGCTTCTTTCAGGATACCCGTCCCCGCGCCATAATATTTTCTCGGCACGGTCCTGTGCGAAGGCAGGATCAATGCTGCAAAGTCCCATCCTGCCACATATCCGGCCCTCTCCACCGACGTCTTCAGGGAAGGGAGCTTCTTTTCCACCTCCTCCTGCGATGTCCCGTCCACCTTGTATGAGACCGAATCATCCAGGAACCCTTCAAAGATAGTTCGTTTTGTTTTATGATCATAAATGCGCCAGCCGTTGCGTATGAACACCTTCATCACCGCCTGCCGGACCCAGCGGGGTTCTACGTTATAGAGCATGGTTTTTGACCATACTTTGTTCCGGGCTTCATGCGGCCACTCCTTGTAGGAGGAAAAGTTCAGCTCTTTCCTGAGCACAACCGTCTCCAGCGATACCAGGATTCCCGGATGATCCTGCCCGGCACACAGTCTTGTTATATCTGTACTGTCCAGGAGGGGCGGCAACGTATCGGTCTTCCCGTCAATTGAGTCGATCCATTCCACGACGCCCGTTACCTCCAGATCGCTCTCTTCAAAGATCTTTTCCGAATATCCCAGCAGCGCCTTTTCTCCTGCTGCCAGCCGGCACTGTATCTCCTCCGGATCCCTGCAGAAGTTCATCTGATGATCTTCCATGGCGCGGATACCATTCGGCACCCTGATCACCAGTGCCAGGGAGGTGGTCCCCGGTGGCAGAGCAACCTCCGGAGGCGAAGTTACCTCCACGGCAATGTTCCTGGACGTAACACACCCTCCCAATAGCAGGGCCGGGAGGGCCATGGCCCATATGATCCTTCTGTACATCATCTCCTCCCCTTTTTTCCCGTGAATGAAGATACGAAAAAAAGAGGGAGAAAAAACAGACAAAGATCAGGTCAGGTATTCATCCCGCCACATACATTGATCACCTGCCCGCTTACATAGGAAGAGAGATCGGAGGCCAGGAAAAGGGCTGTATTGGCTACATCTTCAGGCAGACCGGCGCGGCGCAGGGGGATCTGTTGTGTCCAGGCCTTGCGCACATCTTCCGGCAGCTTTTTGGTCATTTCGGTATCTATGAAACCCGGGGCGATGGCGTTGCAGCGTATCCCTCTCGATCCCACCTCCTTGGCTACCGACTTGGTGAAGCCGATGATGCCGGCTTTGGAGGCGGAATAGTTGGCCTGGCCGGCATTGCCGCTCACCCCCACCACCGAGCTCATACTTATAATAGAGCCGCTGCGCTGCTTGAGCATATAAGGTTGGACGGCCTTGGTAAAGTTAAAAACGGATTTCAGGTTGACCTTGATCACCAGGTCCCACTGTTCTTCGGTCATACGCATCAGCAGCGTATCACGTGTGATCCCGGCATTGTTGACGAGAATATCTATGGCCCCGAACTCTTCAATGATCTGTTTCACCACCTTATCCGTATCCCCGTAGTCGCTGGCATCGGAGGCGAAAGCTTTCGCTTTCACGCCATAGGATTCTATGGTGCTGACCGTTTCACGGGCATTGTCATCGACCGCCAGGTCGGTGATGGCCACGTTGGCCCCTTCCCGGGCAAAACGGATGGCTATGGCCCTTCCTATGCCCCGGGCAGCGCCCGTGACCACTGCGGTCTTTCCTTTGAGTAGATCCATTGTCTTTTGTTTTTTGTTATTGAATTACCGGCAAAATAGCAAAGTATTTTCAAAACTGAAAGTTCTTTTTTCAGCCGGTCATCTTTTCCAGCAGTGCCGGCAGCAGCTCCCCTGCTTTTCCTCTGAGAAAGATATCGGTTATGGAGTGGGTGTAATTGGATGTTTCCGGGTTGATCTCGATGATGGTGGCGCCGTTGCTTTTGGCCATCTGCGGGATGAGCGATGCCGGCATGATCTCCCCTGTGGTACCTACTACCAGGAAAACATCCGCAGCAAAGGCTTCCTGCTCGGAGCGGCGGGCTGCCTTAAGAGGGATAGGCTCGCCGAAAAATACAAAATCAGGCTTCAGCACCTCTCCGTCATGGCTGCAACGCGGAGGGAGCTTCTGAAGATCGATCTCTTTGGGTGACCAGACCGCACCGCACCGCGGACAGATCAGGCGCTGTGAGTTGCCATGGTATTCGATCACATTGCGGCTTCCGGCCTCCTGGTGCAGGTTGTCGATGTTCTGTGTGATCACAGCGGCCACCTTACCCCGCTTCTCCATCTCTGCCAGGGCATAATGTCCGGCATTGGGACGGGCTTTTCCGAAGTAGTCGTAGAAGATCTCGCGGATCACCTGCCAGGCTTCCAGCGGGTGGGCATGAAAATAACTGATGTCAAGCACGATGGGATCGTAACGGCTCCACAGACCGTCTTTGCCGCGAAAAGGAGGGATACCGCTCTCCACAGAGATACCTGCTCCCGTAAATGCAGTGGTGTGGGAAGATCTTTCAAGTGCCCGGGCGGCTTCCTGCAGAGGATCCATGGCGGGTCATCCAAAAGATTATTTCAAAGCGGCGGCGA
>WFRO01000003.1 GCA_015486475.1 Bacteroidales bacterium | reverse complement strand
GCTATGAGGTGAAGAACTTCGGCCGGTCGGGCGCTATCCTGCTGTACCTGGGGGCTCATCCTTATGTAAAAACCAAAGAATACAAAGCCTCCCTCGACTTCCGGGCCGATATCGTCTTCATCATGCTGGGCACCAACGACACCCAGAAAAAAAGCAGGGTCCATCTTCCGGACTTTGAGAAAGACTATGCCACATTGATCGCCTCCTACCGGCAACTCCCCTCCCACCCGCGTATCATCCTGCTCAAACCCATCCCCGCCTTCAACTACGGCGACACGGTATGGATCTCGCCGGAGATCATCACCCGCAGGATCCAGCCGTTGATGGAGAAGGTGTCTTTTGACAACCGCTGTGAGCTGGTGGATCTGTACCACTGGTTCCTGGACAAAGCGGACCTGCTCTCCGACAAGGTGCATCCCACCGCTGCCGGCGCGCAGCGCATCGCTACGCGCCTGAAAAACTACCTGGCGCTGGATACGGTGGCGTATGACATCCGGAAGGAACTCCCCCTCCCTGTGCAGACCCGTAACTTCCACGGTTTTGAGATGAAAGACTCCCTGCTCGACAGCGTCCTCTACCGCATCGTAATGCCCCGTCATACAGCCCGGGGCAAGCCGTGGGTGTGGCGGGCCCGTTTTTTCGGTCATGAGCCGCAGACCGACATCGCCCTGCTGGAACGGGGATACCATGTGGTGTATTATGATGTGGCAGGCCTTTTCGGCGCTCCCGTGGCGGTCCAGCGGTGGGATCGTTTCTACGGCTGGCTGCAGCCGGCCGGTCTGGCGCACAGGGCCACCCTGGAGGGTATGAGCCGCGGCGGGCTGATCATCTACAACTGGGCCCTCCTCAACGCCGACAAAGTATGCTGTATCTATGGCGATGCTCCGGTGCTGGATATACGCAGCTGGCCCGGAGGTAAAGGTCACGGCCGGGGCAGTCCCGCCGACTGGCAGCAGTGCATGAAGGTGTATGGCTACGCCACCGAAGAGGAGGCCCTGCAGGCCCGTGTGAGTCCCCTCGACCATGCTGCAGAGATCGCCGGTCTCGGCTTCCCCATGCTTCACATCGTGGGCGATGCGGACCATATCGTGCCGGTGGATGAGAACACCGGTCCTTTTGAGAAGATCATCAAAGACCACGGTGGCCGGATCACCGTCATCCACAAGCCGGGCATAGGTCACCATCCCCACAGCCTGCCCGACCCGGAGGTCATCGTTCATTTCATCACCCGAAGTTGCAACCACTAAATCCTTTGCCATGAGACGTCTGTCCTTCCTCTTTCTGAGTCTCCTGTTCCTCTCCTTCTCCTCCTGCACATTCCACACTTCTTACTCAGGAGTTAATTTTGAAACGGTAGGAGAAGAACCCGTCCTGCATTATGCCACAAGCGAGCTGCAGCATTTTCTGAAAAAGACCGGGTTCCCCCGCGGCATACCTTACAAACAGGCGACCTTCCGCATCGCTTCCGATCCTTCCCTGCCGGAGGGCGCTTTTGCCATACACACCTCGCTCAGGGCCGGAAAATACTTCGTCAATCTCACAGGCCATGCGCCGGAAGATGCGCTGGACGCTGTCTATACTTACCTGGAGAAGGGAGGGTATCTCTTTGGCTTCACCGGGCCCGTGGCTCCCAAAGAATTCGACTGGAAAGCGGTGCGGAGATACAGGGAAAAGATCGTGCCGGCGGTGCGGTGGCGCGGCATCCGTGAGCATCTCAACTTTCCCATGGACCTCTCCGCCTGGCCGGTGGAGCAGGCCAAAGAGTACATCCGCAACCTGGCGAGGATGCGTTTCAACGCCGTCACCTTTCACAGCTATCCGGGACAATGGTATGAGGTGCGACGCAGGGACACGGTGGAGTATGCCGGTCACTTTTTCTACGGCGATGTGCATACGGTCCCGGATTATCCTGCCATCCGAAAGATCGCCATTAACAAAAGATATTTCTGCATCCCGGAGATAGAGCCTTATTTTGAAAATATGCCGGAGCGCAGCCGCCTGGCCATCGAGTGGCTGGAAGATGTGATCGCCGAGGCGAAGCACTGCGGCATGAAGGTGCGTTTCTCCTTCGAGCCGCGCGATGCCTCCACCGACCTGAGCCGCTCGGTGGAGACCGTAAAGGCGATCCTGAAAGAGTATCCTGACATCGACGAATTGGAGTTCATCACCGAGGAGGCCGGGGGCTGGGGACCTCGTACCACCCGCACTGCGACGGAGGAGGTCATCCGCGAGCATTTCGGCGAGGCCATGCTGCACGACAGCATCGTCATGGCGCCGGTACGGGAGGAGCAGTCGGACCTGGCTTATATCTACGGACAGATCGGTCATGATGCAGCGTTGATACGTTACCTGCGTGAGCAGAAGATCGTCCCGGACCGGCTGGGACTGGTGCTGGGCATCTATGTGGTCATCCCGGATTATGCGCGGCCGGCCTTTTACCTGGCCCGCCGTTACACCCCTGCCGGCACACAAATCTCCCTCATGCCCGGCCACCACAGCCTGCGCGTGAAGCGTAACACGCCAAAGGTGCTGCGCGACAGCAGCGACTGGCAGCAGGCTATCATCTACTCATGGATCGAGTTCGACGGCATGATGTACGTGCAACAGAACGGCATCAGCGGTATCCACAGCATCGTGCAGCAGGCGGTGGCCCGTACGCCGGGCGGACAGGCCCACTCCATCCTCTACAACCACTGGCGCATGGCCGAGAACAGGATCACCGCCCGTTATGCCGCCGTCTCCGGCGTATATGGCCCGGTAGCAGAGGAGCAGTTCTACCGCGACTATGCCGGCAGGCTGGGCATACGGCCGGCGGAGGCTTTTGCAAAGGCCATGGCCCTCCTCGACACGGCCGACCTCACCAGCATGCGCAACGTGGGCGGCTTCGCCTTCTGCTGGGTGGGGCGGTGGCGTAACGGCGGACCCATACCGGCCTACGCAGAGGAGAAACTGCAGAGGACACGCCAGGCCTACGAGAGCGTACTGGAACAACTGAAGAAATGCGATGGCAAGACCACCCGCACGGAAGGACACGACCTGCTGGCTTTCCTCGACAACCGCATACGTACGACCGTTATCTACATCAAAGCATTCGAAAAAGGCAGGGAACTGCACCATTTCGACACAAAGAGTCCGCTCTCAAAGGAGGATAAGAAGGCGTATGTGGAGATCTGCAACGAGTCGCTGGGTCTTTTCGAACAGTATATCGACCTGTATGCCGAAGAGAATGCCGACCGTGGCTGTGCCGGCACGCTGGTCAGTCTGTGGCACAGCCCCATGCACGGGGTCAGGGTGTACCGCGAGCGCTACGGCGG
>WFRO01000002.1 GCA_015486475.1 Bacteroidales bacterium | reverse complement strand
ATCTCCTCGTAGTTCTTTGTACAGGATCCAAGCACAAGGACCAGTACGAAAGCGAGGAACACCTTGTTGTATTTTGCTAAATATTTCATTTTCCAAACAATTTTAAGTTTCCATATTAATTAAAATGTGAATTTCAGGTTGAATCCCATGCTCCTCACCGAAGGAAGGGGGTTACTGTTCACACCCTGGGTATTACCTGCGCTGAATGCGTTCTCGGGATCCACATCCGGCATGTTGCTGTGGATGATCCACAGGTTCCTGCCCACCAATGAAACATTTATGCTGGAAAGCCAGGAGGCTATATCACTGAAGGTATAACCTACGACGACTTCGCGCAGTTTGACAAAACTGGCATCGAAGATGGAGAGACCCGGTTTGCCCCAGTAGTTGTGATAGAAATCTTCTGCAGTCACATAAGACTGGTTGGCAACCGGCGAGTCCGACTCATTGCCATCGGCATCGGTAAAGACCACTGTGCCATCGGCAGCGAGCGTACCGTACACTGCATCCTCCACGATCACACCGCCGCCGTCAGCAACATCTTCACGCACGTTCTTGCCGTTGGGGTTGGTCCAGGAAGTACCTGCCAGCACGCCGGCATAATGTCCGAACCAGTCGGTCACAGAGTACTGCTGCCCGCCTTTGCGGAAGTCGATCATGAAACTGAAGTGCAGTTTGCCATATTGGAACATGTTATTCAAACCCCCGAAGTATTTCGGCATTACGTTACCGGCCAGGGTCCGTACAGGAGTGCGGATATAATTACCGGAAGTGGAAACCACCGGACGTCCTGAATATTCAATATAGTCCAATGTGCCATCCGGGTGGTTGTGGACCGTAGCATTTTCACGTACGATATCATAGGCCATGATCTGCCCGTAAGGTTCACCCACACGGGCTTTGGCATAGGTACCCCAGGAGAGATAGAAGAGGTTCATATCCTGCATGTCTCCATAGAGGGAAACCACTTTGTTGGTGTTTTTAGACCAGTTGAAGGAAATATCCCAGGTGAACTTGGAGGTTTTCACCGGCGTGGCCCAGACCGTGGTTTCCCAGCCGGTGTTCTGCAGGTTACCGGCATTGATACGTTGTGTGCTGAAACCGGTCATCCGGGAGATATCGATGCTCATGATCTGGTTGACGGTGTTTTCCTTGTAATAGGTAACATCAAGACCCAACCTGTTGTTGATAAATTTGGCTTCACCGCCGAACTCAAGTGATTTTTTACGCTGGGGTTTCAGATCCAGGGGAGGCATGGTATTCGTGTAGGTCAGGGACGGGTTGCCACGGAAAGGCTGTCCGGCCGAATAAGTACCCTGCAACTGGTAAGCCCCTGCGGTACCCCCTACCTCGGCATAACTAGCCCGCAGCTTCAAATAAGAGAGGGCTTTGGAATGCATGCCCAGCGCTTCGGTAAGCACAAAGCCCAGGGAAGCCGAGGGATAGAAGTAAGAGTTATTTTCCGTAGGCAGTGTGGAAGACCAGTCGTTCCGGCCGGTGAGATCCAGGAAGAGGTAGTTCTTGAAGCCCAGGTTCACAGCAGCAAAGACACTCTGCAACTCTGTCTCATAATGGGAAAGTCCGGGTGTGGCCTGAGCTGCGGCATTACTGACCGAATAAAGATCCGGCACGATCAGATCAGGAACCGTCACAGAGTGATAATCCATATTGTAATGATTGTACTCACCCCCCACAAAAGCCACCACACTGAATTCGCCGAAAGTTTTATTAAAGTTCAAGGTACCACGGGCATCCAACTGGTTGCGGGTAGCCACATTAGAGTTGAAGCCACCCTGCGGGTCACCGACCCAGCCCATGGGGGTACGCACCTCGCGGCCTTCACTGTAATAGTCTTCGCCGAGAATACCTTCAAAGCTCAGCCAGGGGGTAAAGTCCCAGTTGAAATTGACATTCCCCATGATCCTGTTCCTGTCGCGGGAAGCAGTGGCTTTGTGCAGGACAAAATAGGGGTTGTTGTGGTAACTGTGGTTCCAGTTAAAAGGCAAACCGGTTTTCGGGTCAGTGTCCTGCCAGTGCTCTTTCAGCACATGTGTATCTACCTGACGGCCGAACCACTGGCTCAGGCTCTGCAGGATGTTACGTCCGCTGTAGCCACCTCCGGGGATATTGTCACTGTGGTTATTAATATATGTAACATTACCACTGACGCGGATCTTGTCGGTAACATTCAGACCGGCATTCAGGTTGACCGTGTTCTTGGTCAGGTCGGTATTGGGCTCGATGCCTGATACTTTCTGGTTTGCAATGGAGAGCCGGAAGTCTGCTTTTTCATTGGCTCCCTGGAGGGTAAGGGTGTTCATCCAGTTCTGGCCGGTCACGAAGACGTCCCTGACGTTGTTGGGATGGGAGATCCACGGGGTGGGTGTACGCACGTCTGTCACCGGATCATAGGGGCTGTCGAACTGAGGGATCATAAGACCTGCATCCAGTTTGGGTCCCCAGCTTTCGTCCACACCGTCATTGACACCGCCATACATCCCGTCTACATAGGCGAACTGGCCGCCGGAGCCCTGGCCGTAATCATTCTGGAACTTGGGAAGGATGAGGGGTGTGCTGAAGAGTCCGTTGGTCTCGAACGACACGCCCAGTCCTTTTTTACCACCGGCTTTCAGCTTGCCGCTCTTGGTGGTGATGAGGATGACGCCGTTCAGGGCCCTCGATCCGTACAGGGCGGCAGCGTTAGCACCCTTCAGGACACTGACACTCTCAATGTCGTTGGGGTTGATGTCCATGGCACTGTTCCCGAAGTCGATACCACCGTAAGCACCCAGGCTGGTAACATTATTTATAATAGGTACACCATCCACCACATAAAGGGGCTGGTTACTGCCTGTGAGGGTGCTCATACCGCGGATGACCACACGCACCCCGGAGCCGACGGCTCCGGAAGAGTTGGTGATCTGGACGCCTGCCACACGCCCCTGGAGGGCATTGGCAAAGTTTTCCGGCTGACCGATGGTCAGCTGGTCCCCTTTGACATCCTGCACCGCATAACCCAGTGCTTTCTTGGTCCGGTTGGTACCCAGACCGGTGACCACCACTTCGTCGAGGCCCAGCACATCGGGCTGCAGGGTAACATCGATCGTGGTCTGGTCGCCAATGGTCACTTCCTGGGTTTTCATCCCCACGAAAAGAAATTGCAGGGTTTTGGCATCGGCGGGAACCGAAAGGGAGTATTTCCCGTCCGCATCGGTTATGGTACCTACCGTTGTACCTTTTACTACAACATTCACACCAGGTAACGGAGCACCGTTGTCATCAGTGACCGTACCTGTGATTACTTTTGTTTGTGCCAACAGAGTTGACCCTATGAACACAAACAAAACCAACAGAAAAAAAGGTTTTTTCTTCATAGGTTAAAATGTTTAGGTTAATAATAAAGCTAACACAGGAACGAAAATAGGTATATTTCTTAAAATAAAAAAAAAAAAATCGCACAAAAATTTCTTTAAGACATAAGCCTGGCCGTCGATCGGGCAGGAAAGATTGTCCGGATCGGCCTCCTTTTACCCGGCAGAGGCATACCATGAACCATGGTTAACTTTCCTGAAATTAAAGAAATAAATTCCCTGTTAACCTCACAGCAGTCTATATACTTCATTCACCAGTGTGTCGCATTTTTCCAGTGCATTTTTTTTCAGCGCCGTTGCCTTTTCCATGATCGTTCCGGCTTCCCCGTCCTCTTCCATGCCTTTGAAATTGATCTTAACGTTCATATAAGCTCCTTCAACGGCGGTCCGTATGGCCAGGGTACCCACGCCGGCATCTGATACTGAGTTGGGATTCCCTGTTTTCACCATGGCCTCCAGTACCTCCAGGGCTCTTTCAGCCGACTGCATTACCTGCAACGGCACGTTCATGGCGTTCAGTGTAGCCTCACGGATGGCCTTGTTTCGTGTTGCTTTTTCTTCTTCACTTTTTTTAGGCAGCCCGAAAGCCTCCATGATCCTGTTGAAGGCGCGGGTATCCTCATCCACCAGACGAAGCAGTTCGTTCTGTATCTCCTTGCCTTTCTCGGCCCAGCCGGAGAACTCCTCCCAGTACGCTCGTTGGAGAGGGTATATCCCGAAATGTCCAGGGTGGAAGATGAGGGATTGTACAGCTCGATCCAGTCGGAAAAGGCATACCGGTCGGGATCCATGTTCACCTGGTGGTTGGAAGGCAACACCTCGTTGATACGCAGCGTCTGGCCCTGCAGGAGAGCCGGCAGGATCAGGAGGAAAAGGCCTGGAAGAAGGGCTCGTGCATATATTTTTTTTAACATTGTGGCCATCGTCGGTACAGGCAGTTATCGTTCATCTTTGCTCTTACGGTCCGTTCGCTCCGGGGAGCTTACCGGATCATGATCTTCCTCATTTCAGTGTGCCCCTTGCGTAAGGAAACTTTCACCAGATAAAGTCCTCTGTTCAGGGT
>WFRO01000001.1 GCA_015486475.1 Bacteroidales bacterium | reverse complement strand
GTACGAAAGCATAGGAGAGGGTCATGTCCGTAGACCATGTTGAGACAAAAGCCACTTTTGTCTTGGTGGTGATCTGTTCGGCCAGGTGGGCATTGCGGCCATCCAGGGAGGCTGCGATGGCCAGGACGCCATAGTCAAAGATCATGCTTACGGCTACTTTTGAGCCTGTGCCCCAGGGCCCTGCGGTAGAACGTACGATAAGACTGAACTTTTTTCCGTCATAGCCTCCCTGCTCATTGGCCTCCCTCACTGCCAGCAGGGCACCGTCACGGGCCGCCACGATATGCATGTCAGGGATCAGAAAACCGATGTTCAGATCTTTTTCCTGGGCAAGGACAGAAATGATAAAAAAGAAAGAGAAAAGTGCTGTTACAAAAAAATTGCGGATAATAAACATCCTGGTACCTGATAAAGCAATGAAAAGCGGGAAGGGCAGGAAGGGTTCAGGCAGGCATGTGCTTCGGAATATGGATCTTCCTTCCCAGCGCGTGTGCCAGATCCTGAAGGTCCTTTACCATCTGGTCAAACTCTTCGGGGTAAAGGGATTGTATCCCGTCGCTGAGTGCTTCTTCAGGGTTGTTGTGCACCTCAACGATCAGCCCGTCGGCGCCGACGGCGATGGCCGCTTTCGACATGATAGGTACCAGCCACCTGTGTCCTGTGCCGTGGCTGGGGTCAACGATGACCGGCAGATGTGTATTTCTTTTCAGCACGGGTACGGCGGACAGGTCAAGTGTGTTGCGCGTGGAGGTTTCAAAAGTGCGGATGCCGCGTTCACAGAGGATCACCTGATCATTGCCTTCTTTAAGAATGTATTCAGCCGCCAGCAGGTATTCATCCACCGTGGCCATCAGCCCTCTTTTGAAAAGAACAGGCTTGCCACAAATACCTGCCTCTTTCAGGAGCGGGAAGTTGTGCATGTTGCGGGAACCGATCTGCACGATGTCGGTATATTCGCAAACCATGTCCATGTCCCGTGTATCCATTACCTCTGTGACAATGGGCAGGCCTGTTTCCGCTTTGGCCTCCCGGAGGTAGTGCAGGCCTTCTTCTCCGAGCCCCTGAAAACTGTAAGGGGAAGTACGCGGCTTGAAAGCTCCTCCCCGCAAAAAGCTGGCTCCCGATCCGGCAACCTGCCGGGCCGTGGTGAGCAACTGATCACGGCTTTCCACGGCACAGGGCCCTGCCATGATAATGACATCTCCGTCCCCGATATTGATCCCGTGAACATTGATCACAGTGTTCTGCTTATCACCATCCCTGTCCACCAGGAGTGCAGACTTCTTATGCCGTGACTTAAAGTTGTTGGCTTTGTCAGATTTCATGGATTCCTGCAGGGTTAATACGGTTCTAAAGTCCAAATTTACTTATTTGATGTCAAAGTATCAAGAGGGGAAGGAAAGAATATGAAATTCCCGTCATGGATCTTTGCCATATAAATGGAGCCTATATCGTTCCAGGCGTCATCAAAGATGATCTTCCCGGTGACCCCTTCATAGCCCTGGAAAGTCTTGAGATCGGTCAATACATCGCGGATCTTGTACCGGTTCAGGCCGGCTTTCCGGATGGCTGCGATGATGATATTCATGCCATCGTAAGCGTGGGCCGCGAACACGTCAGGCTCTTCACCGAAGCGATCGTAAAATTCTTTCTTGAATTTTTCCAGTTTGGGGTTGTCGGCACTGGGGTCGTATTGACAGGTGGTCACGATACCTTCAGCGTTCTTGCCGGCGATCTTCAGGAACGTGGGATTTACCATCCTGTCGGAACCGAAGATCGGTACGTCCACCCCTGCTGCACGTAACTGGTTTACAATGAGAGCGGTCTCTTCAGCATTACCCCACAACAGGACGGCATCGGGATTGACATCCTTGATGCGCTGTATCTGTTTGGTAAAAACCGTATCACCGTCGAGGAAACGTATCTCCAGAACGATCGGATGGTCTATACGGCGGGCTGCTTCCCTGAATTCTTTTACCCCCACACGCCCGTAACGGCTGTCCACACGCATGACCGCCACCCGCTTTAGTTTTTTGACCTTGTAAATATACTCGGCCAGGGCATAGCAGCTCTGCCGGTCGTCCGAGATCACATGGATCATCCAGGGGATGCGTGTCTCACAAAGGGTGGGGTCGGGATCGCCCGAGTTGACCATGGGGATCTCCATCTTCAGGGTGGCTCGCAGGGCCACGTGGGTATTGATATCATCAATGGAGCCCAGGAAAGCCCATACATGTTCATCATACATCTCCACTACCTTATTGGCGGCAGCTCCCCAGAGACCAAAATCGTTGTGAACCATCAGCTTGAAGGGGATCCCTTTGTATCCGCCCTCCTTATTGGCCTGTTCGATAGCCAGCTCACAGCCTTTCAGCATCATTTTCCCCTGGGGAACCAGAGCGGTGCTGTCCAGCGGACCCAGAAAGCCGATCCTGACCTCTTTCAGGTCCGTGGGTTCGGGTTTTTCGCGTCCGGCTCCCGTAAAGGGCTGGGGTGTGTCGAAAAAGTTGATGTATGCCTCCTGGAATCTTCCGTAAGGCACCATATCATCCGGCGTATTACCGTAATTATGTTTTTTCTCCTGTCCGAAAGAAAATGCCGATATGGATAACAGGAGAAAAATGAAGAAGGATCTTATAACCTTTTTCATGAGCAGGAATTTAAATTTAATACTTTCTGATCGCAATGGCTTCAATTTCCACCAGCAGGGTCTCCCAGCAAAGCCTTGCCTGGATTCCTGTGCTGGCAGGCAGCGGATCAAGGCCCAGCCAGTTGTAAAAGGTGGTCCTGATCTTGTTGAATTCCGCGTAATCTCTTTCAATGTCACGCAGGTAGTTGGTCGTCCTGACCACATCGTGCCAGGTCATGCCTTCTGCTTTCAGCAGGTTGGTGATGTTCACATAAGTGCGCCACAACTGCGCCTTGAAATCTCCTATATGCTCAGCCTCGCCATTATCGTTCACACTGGCTGTGCCGGAGATCATCAGCACTTTATATCCTCCGAAATCAAAGCGGAGTGCCCGGGAAAAAGAAGAGGGCTTCTGATAATTGTACGCCTCGTTGATCACATTGGGAGCATGTACGGCAAACTTTTCAAGAGGCTTGGTGTCCGTCTGAACCGTCTCCTTGTGGTTCTCGGTGATCGTGCCCAGATCATCCAGTATGCCCAGTTTCTTCATCTCTTCCTTTTCCCCGTCAGTCAGCTTGTTCAGGTCGATCAGGATCTTCTGTGTCTCTATCATATCGTTCCGTTTTTGTGTTTGTAAATTTATAGAAAAAAGTGTTTCAATACTAATAATATTTTGATCTATTTTATTCTCTCTCCATGACTTACCCCGTGGGAGGTAGCGATCCATACTTCCTTATCGTTGGCATCCACGCCGATGACAAAGTTGTGTGACAGGGAAGTAGGGACGGCATATTTTGTTGTCTTGACCCCGTCGGTAAGTTTTGGGCCGTTGGTTATCAGTACGTTGCCGCCCGGCTTGTCTTCGTTACGCTGGTAACATACCCATGTCTTTCCGTTAAAGGTGCTCAATCCCTTATCGGTACAATAATATACTACCGGCCCAACGGCCCTGTTAAAATTATTGAAATTGCTCAGCAGGCCGGAGTCTTTGTCGAAAAAAGTTTTCCAGTGAGCGCCGTCGTACCAGTTGACCCCAAAGTAGGTGGCTACCCATAGGATCCCATCAGCATAGGAAACCCCGGTGGTGATATCATGCACCACACCGTCATCGGGGAATACATCGAGTTCCATTTGCTCATCGGGGTCGGTATAATCCCTGAACTTCTTTGTTTTTTTGTTGAATTCAATGATCCCGCCCCCCCAGGCAGCGATCCATATTTTCCCGTCGCCGGCACAGACACCATAAGTCCAGGGCTCATGCATGGGGGCATTCCTTTCCATATAGATCTCCCACTGGTCCTTGTAAGTGTCGTAATGGCCGGCTCCGCCGCCGGTGGCCACCCACACATCTTTTCCGTCACATGCCACCGAATAGATCACGTCATTGGGCATGCCGCTGTTCAACTGGGTAAAGGTGTAAAAACTTCCGCCCGACCAGCGGGTGAGCCCTCCCAGGGTGCCCAGCCATACGTCACCGGTAAGCTGACTCACATCTATGGCCAGCACAGCGTTGTGACCCAAACCATCTTTGGTGGTATAAGTTTTCCACTTGCCATCTTCATATACGGCCAGACCACCACTGGTGCCTACCAGGACCCTGTCCCCATCAATACGTACACAGTAAGCCTTATTGGCCGGCAGGCCGTTTTCTGTTGTAAAAGACTGCCAGTGACCATATACCGGCATATCTCCGGCAGCTTTTAAGATCTGTGCATAGGTGCCTGTTGCAGGCACACCGGAAGCATCCGTTGCATCTTCGTCCCTGTCATTCACCACACGATCCGTGGAGAAAGCACTGACAGTGAGAATGAGCAATGCGACGAATAAAACCTGTATTCCCTTTTTAAACTTAAGATGGATCATATTACATAAAATTTAGTGATTGTTTTCTTCATTTTCTTTACCATTCCTCAGGTCGTAATAATAGTTGTGTTTGTACAATGCTTTGAGCAAAGGTTTGTATTCCTCCGAATAATACTTTGAATAATATTTTGCATCCCTGATGGATTTCAGAAATTCCACCAGGTCGTTCAGCTGGTCTTTGGTCATGTCACTGGTGATGCCATGCCTGTCTCCCGGATCGTAGGTGGTCCATATCTCTTCCAGACTCTGGGCCCGGCCGTCATGGAGGTAGGGCCCGGCATTGAAGAGATTGTTCAGCTGGGGGGTGTCGAAAGGAATGGAATCATCCGTTTCCGACAAAGAACCTACGTTCTCCAGCAACTTATCTGTAAAATCCGGTGGCGGGTGACATACATAACAACGACTTTTGTAAGGTATCTCTTTCCCGCAGTTTGTGTGGGTGCGGAAAAAGACCTTTTCACCTCTTTTCTGGGCAGGTGTCAGATGTCCGTCCGGGTTATACCGCAGATTGGGAGGGTTCTTGATACCGGTCATAATGTAAGAGGCCAGAGCATCCAGATCATCAAAATTGAAAGGCTCGGTACGTGTCAGGAAGGTGGAGAAACGCATGCCGTCCTGTTTATATACACTCTGGTTGTGCCCATTCCATTTATAAGGTGGTATGTCCGCAATATCCCTCAAAGTCTGGGTGTTGGTAACATTCCTGCCCATGCCCACGCCGGCCATGTTATATACCAGTCCGTCCTCACCTGCATCAGGATGACAGGTGTAGCAGGCATACTGATTCTGGAAAGTGCCGCCGGCATTGTTGAAGACCTGTCTTCCCCGCCGTGCTACAGTGATCTTCCCGGGGCCTTCCAGATCGATCTCTCTCTCGAGACGGTATGTCCCGGTGTTGATCACGCCTATTTTGTCATCCAGCCTCTCCGCTACATACAGATACTTTCCGTCGGGAGAGATGACCATTCCTTTGGGATTGGCCCCCACAGGAATACGTGTGATCACATACCGGCTGCTGAGCCCCCTGTTATTCGCATATTCCTTCAATTCCTTATCGGTGGAAGTGGCGATCAGTTTACGTACTTTGTCCAGATCGATCACCTGCACCATGTCTACGCCGGAACTGGAAATAAAGGCTTTCCTGCCATCCGGTGAGACGACGATGTCAAAAGGATCGGAGTAATAGGCGTTCGGCTCATCGGTCAGCAGTTGAATGATCCGGCCGCTGTCACCCGGCTCAATAACCCCGAAACCATGGGTCATCATGAATCCTTCTTCCACCTGGATGGAGGGTACCAGGTTTTTGGGTCGTATCAGTGTGGCTACTGCCAGGTCACCCGAAGGAGTAAAATCAACATTCTCCATGATATATGCATCATGGAACAGTTTGCGGGTTTTAACACGCTGCCGGACAGCATTCACCTCGGTGAGCTCTACACTTATGGGTTTGCGGTAAGGTCTTTTCAGGATCCTCCGGCTGGTGACATATACGGTCTTCCCGTCCGGGGAGATGGCAGCTCCCGCAGGATCATGACCGGCCAGGAGTCTCTTTACCTCTTCTCCGCTGGAAAGATCAAATATGGAGATCTCATTGGCAAAAGAGTTTGCCACATACAGATAACGGTTGTCTTTGCTCAGTACCATACCGGCCGGACCATTGCCTGTATGCAGGGTGTCCGTGACCCCGAAACTGGTCAGATCGATCCTGTATACATTGTCAGCCCATTCATTACTGACAAAAGCCGTTTTACCGTCGGAGGTGACAACGACCGTATGTGGCTGTTTACCTACCGGGAGCACCTCCCTGACCTTCCCTTCCTGAGCATCCACAACCAGTAATTCACTGCTCTCCTGTGCCACCACATACAGGGTTTTTCCATCAGGTGAGATGGCCAGATTATACGGTGAACGGTACGTCCTGTTGACCGCTTTGTAGAGCGGCCCCTCATTGATCATGTGCAGGTGACAGCGTGTACAATTCAACGGGTGATTGTCAACAGCTGTCATATAATTGACATGCTTACGCGCAGCATTATGAGCAGGAAAATATAAAATTCCCAACATCCCCACCACAACAAGCAAAATGATCAACCTTTTCCTTTTCATATCCTTAATCCTTTTTTGCTCTTACTTTCTCTGTGCCGTATAGATCTTTATCAAAAATTAACAACCGGTACGTGTCTTTTTTAATGCATTTTCCCCAGATGAAAGGTCTCTCCCCGTTGCAGTTCCTTTGTGGTATCTACCGGAATGACGACAGGGAAATAGTTAATGGCCATCGGGACAACGTTCTCAGGTGCCAGTTCAGGGTTTTCATGGCACCCTATGCATCCCCGTCTTTCAAAAGGACGCACCCACAACCAGGCAGAAGGTCCCAGTACCACATTCTTGTCCTTGTCCAGAGTTTGCAGACGAAACGGCAGATTGGCCGGGATCTTGAGAAAGAAGGAGCCGTCCTTTTCCAGGGGGACGATCCCGAGGCTTTTGTCCATGCTGAGGATCTCTACCGAGACCGCTTTCATATTGTCAGGAAGCACACTGTCACCGGTGAAATTGACATTCTGGGACATGAGCAGACCCGTAGGGTAACTGCACATGAGCTCATCCGGCAGGTTCCTGGGCCTTTCATAGGGCCGGGCGATCACGGGATCCAGGTAATTGTATTCTTTATCCGACAAAAGGGTCTTCTGTACTTTCTTGTCTTTTGGGGAGAAGAGGGCCAGTGTCGTATAAGCATTACCCGGCTCTCTGAAACTGACGACAAGCTGTCCGCTGTCGTACGGGGCCACCGAATAAAACTCTCCCGGTATTTTTTCCGTGCATATTTTTTCTGAATGAAGAGATCTGTTATAGGCTATTCTGGTAAGGTTCCATTTGCCTGCAGGCGATCGTTCGGTGAACCAGATGGTGCCTTCCGGGGTTTCGGCCATCCGCAAACCCGTAATGGTACCGTCTCCTCCCTCATAAAAAAGTTCCATTTTCGTTCCGTTGGGACGCAGGGCCAGCATCTTTGCTTTTCCGGTATCCGGGAATACCCGTCTGCTGAGCATCAGGATCCGGCCGTCCCGCAGGATGGTGGCGATCAGATCGCGGTTGGGATGATAAGTGATCTGACGCAGTTTCTTTCCATCCAGGGTGAGGGTGAAAAGAGCCAGGAAAGAACCGGTGCCCGTATCCGGCATCTCCCGGCTGAAAACAAGCCTTCCTCCGGGGAGATAATAGGG